>JANPGQ010000559.1:0-4509 GCA_031423975.1 Cytophagales bacterium
ACCAGTCCACACGAGCGAAAGCAAATTGGACTTCGAGCTTACGCCAATGTGGACTGGTGGAGACACCAGCCACGGGTGCAAAAATGCAAAGTTACTGTTTGATGATTGATATTGAAAGGAGGGAGGAGGGTAAACGTAAAAATAAGCTATTGTTGAAAGAGAATGGTTAATATTTCCTTAGTAAATTGTTTAATTTGCAGTTGGAAAAATCGTAAATCCAAAGTCGTAAATCGTAAATCCCATAAAATGTCATCACATCACATCATCAGGGATGCCCAAGAACCTGCCCTTATCATTGCCAACGGAGAGGCTTGTAGTTTTGAATTGTTGGGCGAATTGCTGGAATGGTCGCCTTTGGTGATTGTGCTGGACTCTGCCATCAATCGAGTTTTGGAATTAGGCATAAAAGTAGATGTGCTTTTGGGTGATTTTGATAGAGAATTTGACGCTGAAAAAATTCGGCAAGAACAATACCCAATTGACATTATTTATGCCCCTGACCAAAACAAAACTGACCTCGACAAAGCCTTTGATTACCTAATTAGTAGAAATTTTCCTGCCGTAAACGTAGTCTGGGCAACGGGTAGGCGAGCAGACCATACCATTACCAATATTACGAGTGTCGTTAGGTTTAGGGAGCAATTGAAAATCGTGATTTTGGATGATTATTCTAAGGTATTTCTGTTGCCCCGAACTTACGAAAAATGGTATCCCGCTGGTACGCCCATTTCATTGATACCCATTGGGCAGGTTGATGGTATTAGTACTAATAATTTGAAGTATCCGCTTGATAATGAGAGCCTTATGATAGGATACCGTTCAGGAAGTAGCAATGAGGCATTGGAAGATGGAATTGTTTCGATTGTTCATGAATCAGGAGATTTGTTGTTGATGGAGTGTTGGGATTTGAGTTAAAGAAGGTATTGATTATTTGATTCAAAGATTGTCGTCTGACTATCGTCTGACTGCTACCATTCTTTATACGCAGTCAGACGGTAGTCAGATGACATGAATCCGTTATTTTATGACAAATTTTAAAAATTTGTCAAATCTAATTTGTTTTCCAAATATATTTTTTGAATATTTGCGTAATCACTTACGTAATTGTTTACTAAAATAATTGTCTTTTCTAAAAAATGGATTTAATCTCAGAATTGGGGGCATTGGCCTTTGGCAGTCGGATGAAACGGATGAGCGAGAACATCATGCGGGGTGGGGAAGAGGTTTACCGTTTTTACGGAGTTGATTTTGAACCCAAATGGTTTCCATTATTTTATTATTTGACCCAAAAAGGTGAAGCTGGAATTATGGAAATAGCTGATAGCCTGAATGTTACACATCCTGCCGTGATTCAGACGGCAAAGGAATTAGAAAAAAAAGGCTTGATTATTTCTAAAAAATCGGCCGAAGATGCCCGAAAAAGAAACCTCAAAATTTCCAAAAAAGGCAAATCCCTTTTGCCCAAACTTCAGATTATTTGGGAAGGAATCAAAGATATGAACGCTCACATTATCGAAACCCAAGAACACGATATTTTGATAGCTTTGAAAGAAATAGAAGACGCTTGGGCGAAAAAAAGTTACGTAGAACAGTACAAAGAATTTCATAAAATTGCTTGAGTTAACAGGTTTTGTCAGTGAACCTATGACTAAATATAACTCCTCAACTCTTTAGACATGACACTAAAAATTTATCAGTTAGACGCTTTCACCGACCAAGTTTTTGGTGGAAATCCAGCCGCAGTTGTTCCATTAAACGAGTGGATTTCAGACGAATTAATGCAAAAAATTGCCTTAGAAAATAACCTCGCCGAAACGGCTTTTTACGTTTTTGAAAACGATAAATTTCATATTCGCTGGTTTACGCCAACTATTGAAGTGGATTTGTGCGGACACGCTACATTGGCGACTGCCTACCAAATTTTTCATTACGAGAATTATACCGAATCAGTCATTGAGTTTACGTCAAGAAGCGGGATTTTGAAGGTAGAAAAACAAGGTGATTTGTTAGAATTAGATTTTCCGATGGATAAAATAACGCCCGCTGAAACGCCACAAGAATTCATTGAAGGACTCGGAGCGACGCCCCAAGAGGCCATAAAAGGATTGACAGATTACATGTTAGTTTTTGATAATGAAGCTCAAATCGTAGCATTTGAGCCAGATTTAAGGAAAATTGCCTCGGTAAAATGTCGTGGAATAATAGTAACTGCCAAAGGCGATGAAGTAGATTTTGTATCACGATTTTTTGGACCAGCATCAGGCGTTGATGAAGACCCCGTAACGGGTTCAGCCCATACAACACTTACGCCATATTGGGCAAAAGTATTGAACAAAACTACCCTTTCTGCCAAACAAGTTTCATCTCGTGGCGGTGAATTGATGTGTACCTTGGTAGGTGATAGAGTTAAAATTGCTGGAAAAGTTGCTCCTTATTTAGTGGGAGAGATAAATATATAAATTAACCATGATAACAATACAACCCTTTGAAAATCAAGATACTGAGAATATAGTAAACTTGATTTTAAACATTCAACAAAACGAATTTCAAGTGCCAATTACCATTAATGAGCAACAAGATTTACTAAATATTCCAAGTTTTTATCAACACGGTAAGGGTAATTTTTGGGTCGCAAAATCGGACGGTGAAGTAGTGGGAACAATTGCTTTAATTGATTGTGGAGAAAATATCGGTACTATTAGAAAAATGTTTGTCAAGAAAGAGTTTAGAGGAAAAGAATACGGAATTGCCCAAAGATTAATGGACATTTTAGAAACCACTTCTCGTGAAAATAACATCAAAAATCTTTATTTGGGAACCATTGAAAGATTACAAGCGGCCATCAGGTTTTATGAACGAAACGGATTTACTTTAATTGCCAAAGAAAATTTGCCTTCGGTATTTCCCATTATGGCAGTTGATACGCATTTTTTTGAGAAGAAAATAAATTAATATCATGGAAAAAGAATTACAAATCATTGAATATCAGCCACTTTACAAAGATGATTTCAAAAGAATTAATGTAGAATGGATTGAAAAATACTTTGTGGTAGAGCCACACGACTTAGAGCAATTGGAAGACCCTGAAAGTATTATTGAGCAAGGGGGACAAATTTATTTTGCAAAATTAGGCGATGAAATCGTGGGTACAGCCGCACTTATTCACGATGGAAACGACGATTATGAACTCGCCAAAATGGGTGTTTCTCCCAGTGCTCAAGGCTTGGGTTTAGGTAAAAAACTTTGTGTGATAGCCATTGAGGAAGCCAAAAAACGTAATGCAAAATCACTTTATTTACGTTCAAATCGATCGTTGATTCCGGCCATTTCTATGTATTTGAGCGTTGGATTTGTAGAAGTTCCCTTGGATGCTTCACACTATAAAAGAGCAAATATTAAAATGGATTATCCGCTATGATGATAAAAACCATTACGCAAGCATCTGAAATACGAGCTTATTATGATTTGCTCGTAAAAGCCATAACGGATGAACCACAGTTTTTCAGACTCTTGCCCGCTGATATGGAGGGAGAGGTTTTTCCTACGCAAGACACTTTTGAAAATTTTACTTTGGGAGCCTTCAGTCACGAAGGGGAATTGTTGGGAACGGTAGGTTTCAAAAGAGATTTATTCCAAAAACTTAGCCATAAAGGCTTGATTTTCAGAATGTACGTTTCTGAAAAAGCCAAAGGACAAGGTTTGGGGCGGAAATTACTGCAAGCCTGTGTAGAAAGAGCCATGCAGGGAGAAGGATTACGACAAATTTATCTGACCGTTGTTGCAACTAATCAAAGAGCTATCAATTTATATCTTTCGTCGGGTTTTGAATTGTTTAGTCGGGAGAAAGGGAGTATAAAAATGGCTGAAAATGAGTTTGTGGATGAAGATTCGATGATAAAATATTTATGAATAATTCCCTCGGCCATATTATTAAAAAAATTGCATATCTCCAAGATTCTGCCGACCGCAGATATTTTCCCGAAGGCATTTTTGAATCGTATCGAAGTAATAATTTTTGGGGGTATCGTCGTCCAGATACCAACATTTTTTTTACGGCAATTACGGTTTTTACCTTGAATAATATTAAAGAAAAATTATCACCCGAATCTCAGAAATTAGTAGAAAAAATTACCGAAAAGGCAGTGAAAAATTATGACCTTTTCAAAAATAAAGATGGATTAAATACCTATAATTTCTTCCAAACCAAACCTTCCAAGCACTTCCCCCACGGCAATATTTTGCATCGTTTTAAGTATTTCAAAATTCCTGACGATATTGATGATACTGCCATGATTTATTTGACCAAACCACATACGCAAGAAGATGCTAAATGGTTGAAAAACAAATTAATACAACATTCAAATGGTTATGAGAAAACAATAAAAAACATTTTCTCAGAATATCAAAATCTGAAAGCATATTCCACGTGGTTTGGTAAAAATATGTATATCGAATTTGATGCGTGTGCCTTATCAAATATGATTTATTGTTTGCTTTATTACGGCTTAG
>JANPGQ010000560.1:0-7062 GCA_031423975.1 Cytophagales bacterium
ATTTTTTGTAAGTATTCTTCCAAGGATAATTTATCCAAAGCCATCAAGGCGGGATTTTTGAAATTGTTAGTTGCCACCAAAGCGGCATCTTTTTGAATGGTTTTAAAGAAAGGTTTTAGATTTTCGACTAAAGTTTTTTCAGAAATTCTTCTATTATCAAAGTAAAAATCATCAATTACCAAGTTCTTTTTCAGTTCATCCGTGGCTTGCATATCCAAGAAATCAAGGTGAAATTCTTTGCATAAATCCAACATATCTTTATGCGAAGAATCAATAAATTCGCCCCCCAATTCCGTAGTAATTCCCTCCGCCAAAAGCCCAGTGGAACTCATAATACGTCCTCCTGTCCGTTTGGCGGCTTCATAAATAGTCGGTCTGAAGCCATGTTTATTCAAATAATGTGCGGCAGTCAAACCCGCAATTCCACCGCCAATGATGGCAATTCGGATGTCATTTTTAGTTTTGCACGACCACATTTCAGTAGCCACCAAAGTGCCAATGGATGCGATAGAAGCCTGTTTAATAAATTTTCTTCGGGGAATGGATGGCACAATATTCTCGGCTTGTAATTCTTGAAAGGCTTTTTTAAATAAACTTAATATGGAAGATTTCATAACATTTAATTGGGGTTGGGGTATGTTTTTTTCTTAAAATAAAATAATATTCACTAATTTAAAGGATTCAGAATAAAATATCCCTAAAAATCAAATTCTTATTTCCAAAAACAAAATTGAAAACACTCATTACCTCCCTCATAAAATCCCTCAGATATTACCAAGAATCGGGGCGTGAATTTAAAGCCCTTGTGGGTTTTGATGGCTACGTTGATAAAATTCAAAAGGTGGTTAAAAGTAAAAATGGAACGACTTCCGTCTATTTTGATACCATCACGCAAATTGCCGACTTTATGGCAACGTTTGCGGGAAAAAGTGGGCAAATAGAAATCCGCAATTTAGAACTAAAATTGGGCGGTAATGCCCCCATTATGGCAAATGCCTTGGGTGCTTTGGGCATCAAAAATACCTGTATTGGCACTATGGGCTACCCCGATTTGAATAATGTTTTTGAAGAAATGAACCCCAATTGTGAGGTAATTTCCATTGCTGAACCCGCTCAAACCAATGCCTTAGAATGTAACGATGGCAAACTGATTTTTTCGGAAGTAAGCACTTTTGAACAACTTACGTGGACGTATGTAGCCGCCATTGCAGGAATTGACAACCTCACGAAATGGATTTATGAAAGTCAATTAATATCATTTGTGGATTGGGCAAATCTTAATCATTGTACTGATATTTGGCAAGGAATCTTGGAAGATATTATCGAAAATCTAAATCCCGCCCCTTCGGAAAAAGAACGAAATGCGTATTATTTTTCCAGTAAAAATCTCTTTAATGGTGATAGCAATGGAATGCGTCATAAAAACTTTTTCTTCGACCTCGGCGACCCTTCCAAGCGTTCAAAAGAAGAAATTTTAGCGGCTCTTGCCATCATCAATCGGTATAAACCTTATGGTAAAGTAACCCTCTGCTTGAACGAAAATGAAGCCCAAGAACTCTATGTATCTTTAGAAGGAGAAAATTTAGAAAATACTGATTTACAGACTATTATAAAATATATTTTCAGTAAAATGTCAGTTCATCAGGTAGTAGTTCACCCCACAGACCGTTCCATCATCTGTAATAAAAATGGTATTTTTGAAGTAAAAGGCAGGCTCATTCCTTCACCCCGAATTCTGACGGGCGGCGGAGATAATTTCAACACAGGGTTTTGTTTGGGATTAGTTTTAGACCTTCCCATCAATCAAACAATGCTCTTGGGCATGGCAAATGCGGGGGCATATATGACCAACGGTGTCAGCCCAGAAATGGAGGATTTGATTGGTTATTTGGAGGTTTGGGCAGAGGAAATTGAGTAGAATATTTACAATTTCTAATGGATTTTTACTTAGAAAACCTTTTTAGTAAATCACAACGCTGAATAAATACATCAAATGATGAAATTTCATGCGGAAAATTTGGATTGGTAAAAAAAACTTTTTACCTTACATCACCTAAGGAACGTAAACAAAACAAATGTGTCAGCTGTGATACCTTTGTCCTGTTTGCGTTATTTTTTTTTCATTTTTTCACCAAACAAACCCCACGTATTCATGAGAAAATTTTCCGCCCTCGCTGCTCTTTTCTTGGGTTTTAGTTGCACGTATGCAAACGCCCAAAATGGTAATGCTAAAAAAGAAGAAAAGAATTCAGACAACCAAACTGCCACTTTTGTCGAGTTTAACGATAGTGGCAAAAGACCTGAAGCCGATGCCAAACAAGTGATTAAAGATTATTTCAAAACCAAAGGAAACGATGATTTCCAAACAGTGTCAAAAGTAGGTGATTTGCTCGGACAGAGCCATACCAAACATCAGCAGTATTATAAAGGTATAAAAGTTGAAAACGGCGTATATGTTACCCACGCAAAAGGTGGCATAATTCAATCAATGAGTGGTGATTATGTTCCGATTGATGATAACTTTAATACTAAAGCCAACTTATCTGAACAAAATGCCTTAGACATTGCTCTTTCTTCAGTATCTGCCAAAGAATATATGTGGAATACCGAAGATGCTGCCGATTATTACGGTAAAGTGAAAGGCAAATTTGCTCCTACTGGCGAGTTAGTAATTATTGAAGATTTTAATGCAAATTCTAAAAATGAGAAAATAACACCTCACTTAGCTTACAAATTTGATATTTACGCTACTCAACCACTCAGTAGAGCCAATATTTTCGTAGATGCCAATTCTGGAAAAATTTTATTGGTCAATCCCATCATACATCACGTGGCAGCTACGGGGTCACTTGCTACACGATATTCAGGTACACTTCCTGCAAAAACCGATTTAGTTTCAGGTTCGTATCGTCTTAGAGACTATACTCGTGGCTTGGGTATTGAAACCTATAATTTGAAAAAAGGTACTTCTTATAATAGAGCCGTTGATTTTACGGATTTGAACAACACTTGGACTGCCGCAGAATATCATAACACCAATAGAGACGATGCGGCTTTTGATGTTCATTTAGGACTTCAAAACACTTATGACTATTGGAAAAATGTACACGGAAGAAATAGTTGGGACAATGCCAATGGCAAAATGAAGGCGTACGTACATTATTCAAGCAATTATGTAAATGCTTTTTGGGATGGCTCACGGATGACGTACGGCGATGGCAATGGAACAACTTTTGACCCTTTAACTTCCCAAGATGTTACCTCGCACGAATTGGGTCATGCCATCTGCCAGACTACTGCCAATTTGGTTTATTCAAACGAATCAGGAGCTTTGAACGAAGCATTTAGTGATATTTGGGGAGCTTGTATTGAGTTTGCTTATTTCCCTACCAAGAAGACATGGTACGTAGGCGATGATTTTGATTTGACCAATCATAAAGGTTTCCGAAACATGGCAAACCCCAATGAATTTGCTGACCCCGACACCTACAAGGGTACATATTGGTATGCAGGCACTGCCGACAATGGCGGTGTGCATACTAACAGTGGCGTGTTCAATTATTGCTTTTATCTTTTGACCAATGGCGGTTCAGGCACTAATGATATTGGCAATGCCTTCAATGTAACGGGCATAAATATTACTAATGCTGCCAAAATATTCTACCGTGCCGAGTCAGTTTACATGACCAGTTCTACCAATTACGCAGGAGCCAGAACTGCCTGTATTCAATCTGCAAAGGATTTATTTGGCGTAGGGTCAGCTCAAGAAATTGCTACAACCAATGCTTTTTATGCCGTTGGAATCGGAGCGGCTTATCCTACTGTAACCGTTTTGTCTGCGGCTACAAACCTAAGAGTTGCTGCTACGGATGAAAATTTATACAGCATTTCGTGGTTGCCCGTGAAAGAGGCAACGGATTATGATGTGGAAATATTTGATGGTAATAATTGGAATAAAATAACGAATACCAAAACTTCTACATCAGAAATTAGAAGTTTTTCAGAGAACTTGACTTGGCGAGTAGTAACGAAAAATGACAAAGGTGAAACCGCCCCGAGCGAACCCAATCAACTTTCACCTGAAGATGGTATAATTTCTTATAAAATCTACCCTAACCCAACCAGTGACTTCATGCAAATTCAGTATAAAGCGAAGCAACAGGGTGAAATACAAGTACAAATAACCAATTCGATGGGAAAGATTCTCTTTCTTCAAAATGAACAAATTGAAACAGGAAATAATGATTTACGTCTCAATATTCGTGCAGTTCCAAAGGGACGATACATCGTTACGGTAACGGATTTGTCTAATGCTCAACAGATAAAAACAGGAGCAAAAATTGTGGTTTTGGAATAGCAATTGATGTTACTTAAAACAACAGAATTGCCAATATTTGTGGCTGATTAACCCAAAGAAGTAGAAATAGATGCATAGCAATGTGCGTCGGTCGCCGAAATATTATGTAGGTCGATACTTCGGTTGTATTAGCTAATTTCAAATCCTACAAATATTACATTGCTCTGCCACTTTTATGTAGCACCAACAGTAATTATTACTTATATTTAAGAAAGTAAAAAAGTGGTTATTGGGATAAAATAGCCACTTTTTTTATACCCTTATTCGGTAACTTAATACTTTCAACTAAAATTTCTCTCAATGTTTAGTATTTTTGAGAAAAATACTAAACATAATTTTGTTCAATGACCCAATCTTACCACGAATCCGAAACCTTCGATAAAATAGATTTTTCACAGATTTCATTCCCAAAAGGCGAATACGAAAACTGTACTTTTACCAATTGTGTCTTTTCCAATACAGATTTGTCAAACATCAAATTTGTAGATTCAGAATTTATTAATTGTGATATGACGATGGCAAATATCTCGGCTACGGGCTTGCAGGAAGTAAAATTCAAAGACTGTAAACTCTTGGGCTTACATTTCGAGAATTGTAATGATTTTCTATTTTCGGTAAATTTCGTAGGTTGTAACCTCAATTTGTCTTCTTTTTACAAACGAAAAATCAAGAAAACGAAGTTTAAAGATTGTACTTTGGTAGAAACTGATTTTTCAGAAGCCGACCTTAATATGGTAGTTTTTGATAATTGTGATTTGTCGGGAGCAATATTTGATAGAACAAATTTAGAAAAAGCGGATTTCAGAACATCCTTCAATTTCTCAATTGACCCAGCCATCAATCCCGTTAAAAAAGCCCGATTCTCACGCTCAGAATTGAGTGGTTTGTTGGATAAATATAAATTAGATATTGAATGATTTTGAACCAAAAGCCTTTATTAGTGTTATGTTAAGAATGTATTATGAAATTATTAAAAATCTTTTCAAAAACATTCTGCATATAACCAATCACTATTAAATGGCTAAATTGTCCTCCAATAATAAATTTTTCGATGTGTCAGATTATGGAAGACCCATCGCTACTTTTTGTGCAAACTTCCTCAAAAATACCGCTGCTACGCCAGTTCAAGTTACCTTAGTTTTTGGCGTTTGTGGTTTGTGTGCTGTCTATTGCATTATCAATCATTACTACATTTTAGCGGGGATTTTATTAATCCTCAAATCAATCATTGATGCCATTGATGGCGAATTGTCACGCCTCAAAAAGACTCCTTCCTACACAGGCAGATACCTTGATTCAGTCTTTGATATTATCCTAAATTTCTTGTTTTTGATGGCAATTTGCTACGTTTCGGAGGTTTCTGTATGGCTTACGCTGGTGGCATTTGTGTGCATACAGTTGCAAGGTACATTGTATAATTACTATTACGTTATTCTCAGAAATCGCTCAGATGGAGGAGATACAACCAGTAAAATTTTTGAAACCAAAACGCCCAATGCCTTGCCAGGGGAGAGTCAGGGAACGGTAAATATTTTGTTTAAAATGTATCGTTTTCTTTATGGAATATATGACCAAACCATCTATTTAATTGACCAAGATGCCTCTAAAATGCGGACATTTCCCAACTGGTTTATGACGATGGTTTCGTTTTACGGTTTAGGCTTTCAACTCTTGATTATTGCCCTAATGTTAGCTCTTGATTGGGTAGAATTTATTATTCCTTTCTTTATTTTTTATACAGGATTTATGTTTGTATTTGTGGGAATAAGAAAGACTATCTTGGTGTCAAAAATGTCTATTATATAATACAAACGGCTGATATTTAAATAGTTAAATTTGAATATCAGCCATTTGCTCAACTCACCAAAAACGCAGTTTCATGCTTAATTTCAGACATTACGAAAATGGAATGTGTACTGCCAATGTTCTCCAATGAGGCTAATTTGTTCATCAAAAAAGCCTGATATTCACGCATATCGTGGACTACGATTTTTAGCATAAAATCATAATCACCTGAAATATTATAACATTCCTGCACTTCGTCCAATGCCACAATCTCTTCCACAAATTTTGCGCCCGCTTGTTGGGCGTGTTCTTTCAATCGAATACTACAAAAGACCATCAAATCCTTTGAAACCTTCTCTCTGTCCACCAAAGCCACGTATTTTTTGATGACACCATCTTTTTCCAGCCTCCGCACACGCTCATATACGGGCGTAGGAGAGAGGTTGAGGCGAGAAGCCAATTCCTTGGTGGTCAGGAGAGCATCTTGTTGTAAATGTCTAAGAATCTCTTTGTCGGTTGAATCAATTTTTATGGCCATATTTTTAAAAGATAAATTATCGTTTCTCGGAAAAATACCTTGTCTATTTAGTTAATAATATCTGTAAATTTTAATAATAAAAGTAAATATATCTAATTATTTGAAATAAAGTAAATTATTTATCCAAAACCGATAAATTTGTGATAGATTTTATTGAGAAAATATTAGCAAAGATTTATAAATGGTAAATTTGTACTTTGCTAAGAAGACTAATGACAAAGATGATAGATAGACCAAATATAAAAGACGTATTAAAAGACCGAATCCTTGTCCTTGATGGAGCAATGGGTTCGTTGATTCAAGAATATAAATTATCCGATGCTGATTATCGTGGCGAGAAGTTCAAGGATTTTCCGCATGAAGTGAAGGGGAATAACGATAT
>JANPGQ010000561.1:0-6908 GCA_031423975.1 Cytophagales bacterium
ACAAAAAAATGAAAATAATTTTGAAAAAAAACCTAACCACCTGAAAACCACAAAAATATAACACAAAAAAAAATGAAACTTTTTTTCTCCTCATTCAAATAATACTAATAAACTAAGAGCAAAAACAATTTTAACTACAAATAATGCAATTTATTTCAACACAAAATATTACCCTTAAACACAAAAAAACCTGCCTCCTTAAAAAAAGAAACAGGTTGACACAGGTTTTCCACAAACGGAAAGGGTTATTTCTATTAATAAGTCGATTTCACTATGTACGTGTGTGCAATACTTTACCTTATACATCTAATCTAAAGCCTACGCCATGTACATTGGTTAGTTTGATGGTAGGGTCTTGGTTTAGGTATTTCCGTAGGCGGGTGATGAATACGTCGAGGCTTCTGCCTTTGAAATAATCGTCATCGCCCCAGATGGCTATCAAGATTTTGTCTCTGGGAATGGTTTCGTTTTTATTTTGTACGAGAAAATTCAGTAGGTCTGACTCTCGGTGGGTGAGATCTTGGGGGATTTCGTTGAAGTATAACTTTAGGTTTTTAGTATCAAAGGTGTATTTGCCTAAAATATGCGTATCAATGTTTTGAGAGGTTTTCTTGCCTGTTCTTTTTAAGATGGCTTCTATTCTTAGTATCAATTCTTCGATGCTGAATGGCTTGGTGAGATAATCGTCTGCTCCGAGCTTTAAGCCTTTGATGCGGTCTTCTTTTAGGGATTTTGCGGTTAGGAAGATTATGGGAACTTGGTTGCCTGTTCCTCTTATATATTCTGCGAGAGTGAATCCGTCCATTTCTGGAAGCATTACATCTAATATACAAATATCGTATTGATTTTTCTGGAAGGCAGTTTGCCCTAATTTGCCTGTGGTTTGGAGGTCGATTTCGTAACCTTCTTGTTCGAGATTGTCTTTTACTACAAAACCTAAACTATCGTCGTCTTCTACTAATAATATTTTTGTCATTGCTTATTTTGTTGCTACAAAGATTCTTGGTGTTCGATGTTGGATGTTTTTTTTCGTTAAGAAGATGTTTGAAAATTTTATGTAGTTTGTTTCGGAATAACACTATTTCCTTTCGCTTATGCTTACTTTTCTTGTCTTGATACAAGAAAAGTAACAAAAGAAAATCAAGAAATCTCGAAACTCGCCCACGGCTCAAACAGGGGGATTTCGTAAAGAACTCACAGTTTTCTCCGTAACTCGTTCAACTTTAATTATTTAACAAATTTCAACATCTTCTAAATTGAAAAACTTTCAATTGAATTTATTTAGGCTAATTTAGGGGTTTTAATGAATATATACAATTGATATAGATGTGGCTGTTAATTTTGTATGTTCACTCAATTATTTTACAACCATAATCCATCATGTTTCAATTAGACCCGAATAAGAATTATCCGAAAAAATTATACTCTAAGGCGGTTATCCGTTTTCAAGATTGTGACCCTTTGAAGCATTTGAATAATGCCAAATATTTTGATTATTTCTTCAATGCTCGTGAAGACCAAGTGGCTGATGTCTATCAATTTGATTATAACGACTATTTTGAACACAATCAGACTTCGTGGGTAGTATATAATCATCAGATTGCTTATGTGAGTTCGGCGAAGGTGAGTGAGTGGGTGAAGGTGATTTCTTCGGTAATTTATCATAATGAGAATACGATTGTTACAGAGTTTGTCATGACGGACCAACATTGTGAACAATTGCGGGCGGTGCTTTGGACTACTTCTAAATACATTGATGTGCGGACGGGTAAAAAGACGAATCATGAACCTGAAGTGGAGAAATATTTAAAGGCGATTTGTGTAGAGGGAATCGACTTTGAACATATTACGCTTAATATGAGAATTAAGGCAATTAAGAAAGAGTTACTGGAAGGAGTATTTCTTAATGTTTAGAGATAATGCAACCACAACAAATACTAAAACGATATTGGGGTTATGAGGCTTTTCGTCCTTTGCAGGCTGAGATTATTCAGTCGGTTTTGGAGGGACGGGATACGCTTGCTCTTATGCCTACGGGTGGGGGCAAATCGCTATGTTTTCAGGTGCCAGCTTTGATGTCGGAGGGGATTTGTATTGTGATTTCGCCTTTGATTGCCTTGATGCAAGACCAAGTGGAGCAACTGAAACGGCGGGGAATTTCAGCGGTTGGGATTTTTTCGGGCATGCACAAAAATCAGATTGATATTGCTTTGGATAATTGTATTTATGGAAATGTAAAATTCCTCTACGTTTCGCCCGAAAGATTGCAGACTAAACTGTTTATTGAAAGGGTTAAACAGATGAAAATCAATTTGTTAGCTATTGATGAAGCTCACTGTATTTCGCAATGGGGTTATGATTTCAGACCTCCGTACATGAAAATTGCGGAGTTTCGAGCTTTGCTTCCAAAAGTTCCGATTATTGCCCTGACGGCTACCGCCACGCAGGAGGTTCGGGTGGATATTATCAACTGCTTAGAAATGGTGAATCCGCAGATTTTTCAACAGAGTTTTGCGAGGGCGAATTTGTCTTATTCTGCCTTCAAAGAGGATGATAAAGAGCGGCGTTTGATAAAGATTTTACAAAATGTACAGGGGTCGGGGGTGGTGTATGTGCGTAATCGCAGACGGACGCAAGAGGTTTCGGATTTGTTGAATAAATATAATATTCAAGCCACTTTTTATCATGCAGGACTGAACGCTCAGGAACGGACAAAGCGACAGGAGAATTGGATAAAAAACCGTGTGAGAGTGATTGTGGCGACAAATGCCTTCGGGATGGGAATTGATAAACCCGATGTCAGGACGGTGGTTCATATAGATTTACCCGAAACTTTGGAAGCGTATTATCAGGAAGCGGGGCGGGCGGGGCGTGATGGAGAAAAGGCATATACTGTTGCTTTGTATAACCAGCGTGATGTGGAGAATTTGGAGAAAAATGTCTTGGCTGCTTATCCGCCCATTGAATTGGTCAGAAGGGTGTACCAGTCGTTGGGCAATTTGTTTCAATTGGCAGTTGGTTCGGGTGAATTTAATAGTTTTGATTTTGATTTATTGGAATTCCAAAATCGGTTTAACCTCCCCCCCACTGATACGTATTTTTCCTTGAAAATACTTGAAAATCAGGGGTTTATTCAACTTTCGGAGAGTTTGAAAGGGAGTGGCTCGAAGGTGATGTTTTTGGTGGATAATCGGGAATTATATGATTTTCAATTACGTAATCCCAAGCATGATTCTTTTATTAAATTACTGCTCAGAATGTACGGTGGGGAGTTATTTGGGACGTTTTTGAGTATTTCGGAAACGAACATTGCAAAGGTATTTTTGATTCCTGTGAATGAAGTTGAAGGAATTCTTTCGACTTTGGATAAATTCAAGATTTTGGTTTATGACCGACAAAAAGATAAGCCTTATTTGACTTTTCTTACGCCCCGATTTGATATTCGAGAATTGCCTTTGCAAGAGGCTGAAATTGCCCAAAGAAAAGAACGAGATTTACAGAAAGCCCGTGCCGTGAAGCATTATGTAGAACAGCCCAACCGTTGCCGAACGCAATTATTATTGGAATATTTCAACGAAATAACCGATGCCGAATGTGGCATTTGCGATAATTGTTTAAAAAAGAAAAAGCAGCAAAGAGTAATAGTTGAAGATAAATTTGAGACAGAAGCTAATCAACTGAAAATCAGGAAATTATTGGCAAATGGGGCAATGAGTTTGTCCTTAATTACCCAGATTATGCAACCTGTGAATCAATCAAAATTCCAAGAAATTGTACGTGAGATGGTGGCGGATGGGGTGATTGGATTTGATGCGGAGGGGAACTTGAAAATAAGTTAATTTGCGGGAGAATTTCCCGAAAGTTTTAGAACTTTCGGGAAGTTTAATAATCAAACCTATTTCTGTTTCATCAATTTAGCTTCAATAGTCTGTTGGGTATGTGGTACAGCTCTCAAACGTTCTTTTGGAATGAGTTTTCCCGTATCAACACATACACCATACGTTCCGTTTTTCACACGAATTAAGGCATTTTCCAATTGTTGCGAAAACTTAAACAATCGTGCTGCCAACTGATTCATACTTTCTTTCTCGGAACTATCTGCTCCGTCTTCCATCAATTTTGAGCTTCCGCCCGTTGTGTCTGTCCCTGAGTCATTTCGTTTGTGGAGTGCCTCACGGATATATTTTAATTCCGAACGAATATCCTCTAATTTCCCTGTGATTAACACTTCAAATTCTTTAAGCTCTTCGCTCGAATACCTGGTTTTTTGTTCTACTAACGTTTCCATTTTTCTGAATAGGGGTTTATGGGTTTACGAATAAGGATTTTGGCGGTATTTTTTAGCTTCGTAAAACAATAAAATAGTTTTTTCGGCTGAAAAGTTCTGCAAAGGTAAATTCAAATTTCTTGAAATAGAAATATTTCAAGAATAAATTAAATTTTTTCAAAATTTTACAATTCTTTAATTTAACCCTTTTGCCAATGATTATTTGGTTAAAGGTGAATTATACCGCAAAGTTAAAAAGCAAAATCCAAAAACACCTCAATCTTCTCTGTTTTGACTGAAAATCAGGTATTTATACTTAAAAACGAAACGCTTGATTTATTCGTTGCAAGGGTATTAAATTTGTATCTGACGGTAAACGGTGAACGGTAAAGGGTGAACGGTTTTTGACGAAATAGACAATGATTGTGCATACATCATTATATGTTTCCAGTTAGAAATGCCCCCTATCTGTTTAATGTTTATCATTTATCATCAACAAAAATTATGGTGTCCCGTTTCACCGTGAATCATTTACCGTTCACCGTGAACCGTTTACCGTAAAATCCAAAAATGACATATATTGAACCTGCTCCGATTAAGGACAAAGAGAATCCGCTGGAATCTATGATGCAACGTTTCGACAAGGCTGTTGAACTTTTGGGCATCTCCGACGAAATGTATTATATCTTGAAAGTACCTGCCCGACAGGTAACGGTGGGGCTACCCATTACGATGGACAATGGCTCTATCCGTGTTTTTGAGGGTCATCGGGTATTACATTCTAATATTTTGGGACCGGGAAAGGGCGGAATTCGCTTCGACCCCGATGTAAATATTGACGAAATTAGGGCTTTGGCGGCTTGGATGACTTGGAAATGTGCCGTAGTGGATATTCCTTATGGTGGAGCAAAAGGTGGTATTGCTTGTAATCCTCGGGAAATGTCGGCGGGTGAAATGGAGCGTTTGATGCGTGCCTACACGGTGTCTATGTTGGATGTATTTGGTCCTGACCGTGATATTCCTGCTCCTGATATGGGAACTGGTCCGAGAGAAATGGCTTGGCTAATGGACGAATATTCAAAGGCAAAAGGAATGACGGTAAACGCTGTGGTTACGGGTAAACCTTTGGTGTTGGGTGGTTCGTTGGGGCGTACCGAAGCAACGGGGCGTGGCGTAATGACTTCAGCTTTGGCTGGCATGGATAAATTGAAAATTAATCCTTATAAATCAACCGCTGCCGTGCAAGGTTTTGGTAATGTTGGCTCACACGCTTCGGCTCTCCTCCACGAGCGTGGTGTGATGATAAAAGCCATTTCTGACATATCGGGAGCGTATTATAACGAAAAAGGAATTGATATTGAAGGGGCAATGAAGTTCCGTGATTTGAATAAAGGCACGCTTGAAAATTTCCCTGGGGCTGAGAAAATTTCTAATGAAGAACTTTTGATGTTGGATGTGGATGTGCTGGTTCCTGCGGCAAAAGAGGACGTTATCAACCACGATAATGCTCAATATATTCAAGCAAAAATGATTGTGGAAGGGGCAAATGGACCTACTTCGGCTTCGGCAGATGATGTGATTAATGACAAAGGAATCTTGGTTGTGCCTGATATTTTGGCGAATGCGGGCGGTGTAACGGTTTCCTATTTCGAGTGGGTTCAAAACAGAATTGGGTATAAATGGAATTTGGACAGAGTAAATCGTCGTTCGGATAGAATTATGAAGGATGCTTTTGATAAAGTATTTTTGACTTCGCAACAGTATAAAGTGCCGATGCGGATTGCGGCTTACATTGTGGCAATCAAGAAAGTGGCTGATACTTATAAGTTTAGAGGGGGATATTAGACGATGTCCGTTTTTTGATGTTCGATGTTTGGAAAAAAGCCGTTCCAATTTGATTTGGAACGGCTTTTTGTGTTTTCTAATCCAATAAACCCTTATAATTTGAATCTTTTGGAGGATTTAATTCTATGGTTTTATTTTTGTCTGCGGCGGGTGCATCTAAGGTGATTAGATTGAATTCGCCATTGTTGTAGGCATCCAACATTTGTTGTCCTTTGTCGGTCAAGACTCCGTTTTGAATATCTACCGAATTGATAAAATCCATTGAGTAATCCATCGCCCGCTTCATTTCTCCCAATTTTTTACTCATATCATCTTGGATATATTCCATTGACTCATCAAAATAAAACTTCTTGTCTGGGTTACCTTTGAAGATGCTGATGGCAGTTTTCAAAGCATTTGAAGATGACTTAACTATCTCATATTCAGCCTCTTTCAGTTTGACTTTAATTTCAGTTTCTTTGATAATATAATCTGCCGAAGATGCTACTTTCTCCATAAAACCCATTACGGTTTTCATATTTCTTTGCAAAGGCAACAACTTTTCGTTCATCTCTTGCAAACCTGCTCCTTCGATGGTGGCGAGTTGTGCTGCCTCTCTCATGCCTGGCTTATCAGTCATGGAATTTGCCTTATTGGCTTCGGCAAATTTTGCTTTAATTGAATCATTATTTTCGTTAATTTTCTTGTTCAGTTTTACCAGTTGACCCGCCAAAATATCAATTTGTCCCGACATCTTTTCTTTCTTTTCACGTAAATCCGAAATATAGATTTTCATAATGGCGATGGGGTCAAGTTG
>JANPGQ010000562.1:0-2940 GCA_031423975.1 Cytophagales bacterium
GCATCGCAAAGAAGTATAGTTTGACGGTGGAACAACTCTTGAAAATTAATAATTTACTCAATAATAATCTATTTATTGGTCAAGTATTGAAGATAGATTTGCCTGTTCCAACTAACAATAATTCAAAACCAATACCCCAACAGCTACTTACCGTTTTTGACCAACGAAAAGATTTCCAAGTAAAAAAAGAAATCAAAAGTAATTATAATAACTATATTTTGTCTTTCCCCACTCCTACTGGCATGAAGTCAACAGGAGTGATGCGGGATAATTATCCATCTACTAATTTAGGAAATCCACGAGGAGTAAGTTATACGGGACAATCATTATTTGAAACAAATCGACCCCTCATTGCAGACCTTTGCCAGCAAGAATTTTACCTTGATTTACTTCACTATATTGCTAAAAATGAAGGTTGTTTCGATGCCGTTAATAGTTATGATAAAGCCATATTTTCATTCGGATTTATTCAATTTACGGGAGCATTAGCGAGTGGTTCAATTTTGACACGGGTTTTGCAAAGATTCAAAGCCCGTGATGAATATGCTTTTAATGATTGTTTTGGAAAATATGGAATCAATGTTCAGAATTATAAAGTTCCTCTTTTTCAAGTAGAAACGATGTCAGGAATAAAAGAAGGCGATGCAGCTTATTTGGAAATTGCGAATGATTTACAGCTAACCACAGCATTTATTGCAAGTGGATTTAGAAGAAGTATGATTCGCTCGCAGGTTGAAATTGCTTTAGAAGAATATGTTTTAAAAGCATTGTCGCCTAATGTATCAATTTTAATAAATGGCACAGATGTACTACTCAATACGCTCCTACATACCCAAGGTGGTTTTGCCCTAAGGGTAGATTTATGTGTAAATCGTGGTTTGGGGGGTTCTTTACTTGTTCTGAAAAAAGCGATAGAACAAGCAATTTCAGAAACGAAAATCCAAGATTATTCACAACTCAATGAACGACGAGTTGTAGAAATTGTGGCAATGAATGATGTTGAGGCTTGGAAGAAACAACGAGTTTTGAAATTATTGGATAGTGGATTTGATTTTGGAAAATAACCCTTTCATTTTAGGTACTTTTATTCGTAATCAAACTCAAAATCTTCAATATAGGTCCAATCTTCGGGAAGGTCTTCGATATTAATTTTTGCAATGTTCACCTCCTCCGAAATTTCTACGACAGACATCCTGAATGCACTCTTTAATCTGTCAGAATTTAAATGAACGACCATCTCCAAACACACCAATGCACTTGAAGATGCTGTATAAGCAATAAATATTCCGTTTGAATTTCATGTTGCTCCGAATTCAATTCTATGCAGTTCCTCCATAATCAACTCAATCCCGCCTGATGTTTCCATCAATTCAGCGGGGACTTCACAACCCAAACCATACGCAGATTTCATTATCCATCTATGATATGCCTCTAATTCTCCAAAAATTTCTATACCTTTTTTGAATAGTGAAATTAATTTCAAAGCATGTTCACTACTTACTATATCTAATTTTTCCCTCCTGCGTGTAGCGAGTTATCGTTTTGGCAAAAGTATTAAAAAGTGTGGCTATTTGCTCTTTTTAAAACCTGTCAACAAAATAATATCGTATAAAATATTAGGAATCAATTCTTTAGGGTCATTGAGGACAATAGAAATATTCCCCTTTATCTGAGGAGCATATATGGCATAAATTGCTGCTTCTTCGTGTAATTCAATTTTTAATACTCGGTTATTGTTCGGGCGGCGTTCCGCTTCGATGTTCGGCTTTTAAGTTTTAAAAAAACATTACAAATCAATAGAATTTTGTCCACAAAACAATACATATTTCCATATTTCAAATTTAGACATAAAAAAAGCCATACATTTCGGTATGGCTTTTCATTTCATTCTTTTAAAAATTATTTTTTAGTAACTCTAACCGAAGTTCTACGATTTGCGGCACGGCCTTCTTCTGTATCATTTGAAGCAATTGGATGCTCAATTCCGTAACCTTCAGATTCTAAACGAGCATCGCTGATACCCAATTTTAGCAATTCTGATTTTACCGCAGAAGCTCTATCTCCTGATAATTTCAAGTTAGCATTTGCATCACCAGTATTATCAGTATAACCACCAACTTTCACATTTACGTTTGGAAACGCCTTTAAAATTTCAGCAATATTTTTTAATTGTTCCGCTGATTCTGGTTTTAATATAGATTTACCCGTTTCAAAAGTCAAACGGTCAAAATCAAACCAAGTAGTTTTGTCAACTGCTTTTGATTTATCTTCAATGAATTTCAACAAGTTATTTTCAATTCCATTTTCTGGAATATTCAATGTAACACCCGAAGCCAAAGCTTTGTCCATCTTTGCTCCTAAATTCTTAATAGCATCCGAAACTGGCAATTCCGAAGCTAATTGAGGCGTTGCCATTTCTACGTTTATTCCATCCATTGCCTTAGTAACAACATCTGAATGAACAGCGATATATGGGGCAATTACCAAAGAAACGATTGACATCAACTTAATCAAAATGTTCATTGAAGGGCCAGAAGTATCTTTGAAAGGGTCTCCAACAGTATCACCAGTAACTGAAGCCTTATGCGGCTCAGATTTTTTGTAGTACATTTCGCCATCAATCAAAACACCTTTCTCAAAAGATTTTTTTGCATTATCCCAAGCACCACCAGCGTTTGATTGGAATAAGCCCATCAACACACCTGATACCGTAACCCCGGCTAATAAACCTCCTAAAACTTCAGGTCCCATGGTGAAACCTACCAAAACTGGTGTAATCAAGGCGATTGCTCCTGGCAAAATCATTTGTTTGATAGAAGCTTCTGTAGATATAGCTACACATTTTTCATATTCTGGCTCTGCTTTATATTCCATAATTCCAGGAATTTCACGGAACTGACGACGAACTTCGTTCACCATTTCCATAGCCGCTTTACCAAC
>JANPGQ010000563.1:0-7156 GCA_031423975.1 Cytophagales bacterium
GCGATGGATACGGAGATTCCGATTGCGGTTTTGACCAACTCACGCAGTGCTTCGGCGGCTGAAATTGTGTCGGGCGTAATTCAGGATTATGACCGTGGCGTACTCATCGGGCAACGTACTTACGGAAAAGGCTTAGTGCAAGTTACTCGTGATTTGACTTATAATACTAAATTGAAGGTTACTACTGCTAAATATTACATTCCAAGTGGGCGTTGTATTCAAGCCATTGACTATGCACACCGCAATCCAGATGGTAGCGTTGGAAAGTTGCCTGATTCGCTTAAAAAGGCATTTAGAACGGTAAAAAGCGGCAGAACGGTGTATGATGGGGGCGGTATTTTACCCGATATTGAATTAGAAAAACCTTATCCAGCGGCAGTTTCATTGGCACTTTCTAACAAATTTGTACTGTTTGATTATGCCATTAAATACCACTTCGACCACCCGACTATCAAAGCCGCTAAGGATTTTGAATTAAGTCCAACCGAGTATCAGGACTTTGTAAAATGGGCAGTTGCTCAGGAGTTTGACTATACCACTCAAGCTGAAAAAGACATGAATGTTTTGGAAGCCTCAGCGAAAAAGGAACGTTATTATGATGGTGTTTCGGAACAATTGAAGGCGCTTCGTGCCAAATTATCGCACAATAAAGAAGCCGATATGATGAAGTTTAAGGATGAAATCAAGACAGCATTGGAACAAGAAATCATCGTCCATTATTACCTCCAAAAAGGTACTCGTGAGCAATCTTTTGCCAAAGACCCAGAGATTCAGTCGGCGTTGAAATTGTTTACAGATATGCCTCGTTATCAGGCGATTTTGAAGGGGGGAAAGTAGGGTAATTTGTCTATGCGACTTAGTCTGAATTTGGATTCGTGGGATTTGAGGATTTTTAGGATTAAGGTTGAGAAAAAAATCCCTTAATCCCACGAATCCATATTCAGACATATTTTAAAAAATAGCGCCTAAGAAATTGGTCGCTATTTTTTGTTTGAAAGGTTTGGGGTTAATTTTGTGGGTAAGTTTCTGTCTGGGCGTTTTTGTCTGAATTAAGATTCATAGGATTTGAGGATTTTGAGGATTTAAGTTGAAAAGATGTAATCCAAAAAATCCCTTAATCCCACGAATCCCAGTTCACACAAATAACTCCGCAATCGAAATTCAAAACTCGAAACTCAAAATATGTCCTTAATCCTCAGCATAGATACCTCCACAAAAGTCTGTTCAGTTGCCTTGCACAAAGACGGCAAATTGCTGGCTATCAATGAATTATATACTGAAAAATCACATTCGGGAATGCTCACGACTCTCTGTGAGAATGTAGTTAAACACGCTGGATTTAATCTACAAGATTTAGACGCCATTGCTGTTGCCAAAGGTCCAGGTTCATATACGGGCTTGCGGATTGGTGTGTCCACGGCTAAGGGATTTTGCTTTGCATTGGACAAACCTCTAATTGCGGTGAATACCTTAGAAGCAATGGCGTATCAGGTCAAAGATTTTTATGAGGCAAGCCATTTGCTTTGCCCCATGATTGATGCCCGAAGAATGGAAGTCTATTGTCAAATACTTGATAACGAGATGAATATAATTTCAGAAACCGAAGCCAAAATTATTGATGAAGAATCTTTTTCAGAAATTTTAGCACAACATAAAATTGTTTTTATTGGTGATGGTTCGGTAAAATGTCAGGAGAAAATTACGCATCCAAACGCCATTTTTCCGAAAATAGAAATTACTCCATCGGCAAAAACCATTGGTATTTTGGCAACCAATCTTTACGAAAAATCGTTATTTGAAAACGTTGTAACCTTCGAGCCTTTTTATTTGAAGGATTTTGTGGGAACTGTAGCACGGACAGCCTTGTCCGTAAAATGAAAGCCAATGCAAACAGAAGAATTAATCATCAATAAAGTAATTAACAGTGGACTCGTTACTTTTGACTTGGAAGATCTTTACGACCAAGGCGAACGAATAGTTTATGACCTTAAAGACAATTTGTTTATGGGCATGATTTTGAAGGAAAAAGATTTTAGAGAATTCCTCAAAAACCACGATTGGACGCAGTATACAGGGAAAAATATCGCCATCACTTGTTCAGAAGATGCCATTATTCCCACTTGGGCATTCATGCTTTTGACCCTAAAACTACAACCCGTAGCTAATTTAGTGCTCTTTGGAAGTTTAGAGGAATTGGAAAATAAACTGTTTTTTGATGCTCTCCATAAAGTGGATGTGGAGGAATTCAGAGGAGCAAGAGTTGTGGTAAAAGGCTGTTCAAAAGTACCAGTCCCAACGGCGGCTTATGTGGAAATTACTCGACTTTTACAGCCAGTTGTGCAGTCATTAATGTTTGGCGAACCTTGTAGTACAGTGCCTTTGTATAAGAAAAAGGTATAGATTTTCCATTAAAAAAGGAGGGCTTCGTTCAAAACGAAACCTTCCTTAGTATATCATTCCACAAACGCTCTCTCTTTCTTTTTCCCCAAAAACGGCAACCAACTTTCTTCAATACTTCCGCCAAAATCCCGTAAAAACATCACGAATGAAGGTTTGTAAGGTTTTGTTTTCAAAGGCATTCCTGCTTCTTCTGGCGTCAGGTCGCCTTTTCTTGAATTACAGCGTTTGCAGGCGGTTGCCAGGTTGTCCCATGACGTTCTTCCTCCTCTTGATTTTGGCTGAACGTGGTCTAATGTCAAATCTTCGGTTTTCCCACAGTATTGACAATGCCCGTTGTCTCGCCTAAAAATATTTTGCCTTGATAACATTACGCCTTTGTAGGGCAAATACACGTAGCGATGCAAACGAATTACGGAAGGCATCGGAAAAGACTGAGAAACACTCCGCAATTGTTCGGTGGCGGATTCCGCTATTAAATCAGCTTTTTTCAGAAAAACCAATAAAAATGCTTTTGGAATAGAACAAACCGTCAAGGCACTGTAATCTTGATTCAAAATTAAAACTTTCCGACCCATAACTCTATAAATGTTTAGCGTAAATGAATGAACAATTCTCTAATCCTAAATTACTTAAAAATCTTATAGAAATAACGCAAGGGCATATATTTTTGTTTCATTTAATGTTTTGTTAATGAGAAGTTTAGTGGCGATTAGCTTTCAGATGGGAGGCGTGAATTTATTCGTTTTCATTTTTATGAATTAACAAAAAGAGAACGGACTTTCATTTTAAAAGCCTATTTTTGCTTGAATATGATTCCAATAAAATACTATTCTAAAATCCAAAAATCATCAATCTAAATTCCTCAAAAATGCTCTCACAATATTTCAATCAAGACCATCAACTTTTTAGGCAATCTGTCCGACAGTTTATTGATAAAGAAGTTACGCCCTATGCGGAGGAATGGGAGGCTTCAAGGCAAATCCCGAAATCTATTTTCAAACGAATGGGCGATTTGGGCTATTTGGGCATCAATTTTCCCGAAGAATACGGAGGAACAAATGCCGATTTGTGGTATTCAGTTGTGTTTTTGGAAGAAATAGTCCGTAGCACAATGGGCGGATTTTCTACTGCCGTAAGCGTACACCAATACATGGCAGTCAATCATATTGCTAAAATTGGGAGTTCATTTTTGAAAGAAAAATACCTCATACCTGCCATCGCAGGAGAAAAAATAGCTTCTTTGGGCATTACTGAACCTAACGCTGGTTCAGATGTTTCTGCCATTTTGACAACGGCAATTCGGGAAGGAGACGAATACATCATCAACGGTTCAAAGACCTTCATCACCAACGGAACGTATGGCGATTTTATCACACTCACCTGCAAGACCAACCCCTCCGCAGGGGTAAATGGCGTAAGTTTAATTATGGTAGATTTGGATGCTGAGGGTGTTAGTCGTACCAAATTGAACAAAATGGGTTGGCACAGTTCAGACACCGCCGAGATTCATTTTGATAACGTCAGAGTGCCCATCAGTCATTTAGTGGGTCAGGAAAATGCGGGATTTTATTACTTGATGGAAAGCCTACAACTTGAACGGCTCGTAGCATCAATTATGGCAGTTGCAGGGGCAGCAATGAGTTTAGATTTGACGATTCAGTATCTGCACGAGAGAGAAACATTTGGTCGCCCGATTGCTAAATATCAATCCATCCGTCATAAAATGGCAGAAATGGCAACTGAGGTGGACGTTGCTCGTGAGTTTGTGTATTCAACCTGTTGGAAATTCATCAAAGGCGAAGTGGTAGTAAAAGAATGTTCAATGGCAAAACTTTTCACTTCCGAACTCGCCAAAAGAGTTGCTGATGGCTGCTTACAGTTCTTCGGAGGTTTTGGGTATATTGAAGACTATCCCATTTGTAGAATCTACCGTGATGCCCGTGTAGGTACAATTGCTGGTGGAACTTCGGAAATTATGAAAGAAATTATTGGTAAAATAGTAGTGGACGGAGCGGCTTATAAAAAGGTGTATTAGGAAAAAAGAGACTTCCATGGCTGGAAGTCTCTTTTAAAATGATTTGAAAACGGATAATTGTTAACTAATAACTGATAACTTTTTCCTACGCATTCTACTAAAACATTTTTCAATTAATTGATTGTACATAATGCCAAATTGTTCAGAACACCACGTTCGCAATTCTTTAATTTCATCGACTAATAAGGTTTTAATTGCTTTTCTTAACTCTTTTTCGAATAATTTTGCATCAAAGCTAACTTTTTGTAGTATAACTTTGACATAATCTAAGGTTGTCATAGCTTTTAATTGATTTTTGAAGGACGGGGTTAATATTATTCAAATATAAAATGTAAAGTGTTGATAATCAATAACTAAACATTAAATTGGTATTAAATACTTACCGATTTCATATTCCAACGCCCATCCCTAAGTATTTAAATTTAGAATGAATATCAGAATTAACGGTGAAAGGTAATAAATATTATATAAATATTTTAATATTTTTTAGTTTTTTATTAAGTTTAGAGACGAATGCCCAACAAAGCAATGATGTCTCCTTAATAATTGGCGAGAAAAATATTACCCTCGAAGACCCCTTTATTGTAACGGTGGTCATAAAATTTGTGGGCGATGTCTCCGCAACACCTGATTGCAGATTTCCTGAAATACCAAATTTTTCCAAAAGAGCAATTTCCAAATCTACTTCACGGTCATTTGTAGGCGGTCAGCCACTTACCACCTGCACGATTACTGAAAACTATTCACCTAAAAAAGAAGGAAACTTCAAAGTTGCACCCATTAAAGTCAGTGTTAATGGGGTTGATTTAAAATCTGAGGCGTTTACGGTGAAAGTAAGTAAAAATATTGTTCCTGACAAAAAGGAAATTCCTAATCCGGATGCCTCCAGTACGGACAAACCTGCTAAGAAAGATGAGGATTTTACAGATTTTATAGAAGGAAATAATACGCAATTTATTGATGCAAAGGAAGATGCTTTTTTATCTTTAACTACCTCAAAATCAAATCCCTATGTTGGTGAAGGATTTACGGTAACTTTCGCTTTTTATGTAGCAGAAAATAATACTGCCGAGATTCAATTTAATCATAATGACGTTCAGATTCCTGAAATCACTAAGCGTATCAAACCCGAAAATTGTTGGGAAGAAAACTTTAAAATTACCGAAACCCAACAATCACAAGTTACCATAAATGGGAAAAAATATACGCAATTTAAATTTTATGAAGCCACCTTTTATCCGCTCAATAATAAGCCTACTAATTTTCCATCCGTTACCCTAAAATTATTAAAATTTAGTCCTGAAAAAAGTGGGGGAAAAAAGTCGGGTACTGTGGCATTTTCTACCCGCCCATTTACCGTTAAAGCCAAAGAATTGCCTCCGCATCCTTTGAAAAATGAGGTTTCAGTTGGGCAATTCGCTTTTAAAGAAAATGTAAATAAATACAAAATTAGTACGGGAAAATCAGTTCAATATCACTTGCAAATTTTGGGAGATGGCTACAATATTAAACTGCCCGAAATGAAGAACGATACTATTTTTGATTTCTTCCCCCCTGAAATTGATGATAGCCAAGACCCCCGAAATGACAAAATAATCACCACAAAATCATTCATTTATCAGATTATTCCAAAACGGGCTGGTAACTTTGCCTTAGAGAAATATTTTCAATGGATATATTTCAATACCCAAAAGGAACAATATGATACCTTGAAGTCGAAGGTAGTGTTGGGTGTAGAAGGGGAAACCATCACCACTTCCGATGTCCCATCGGCAGTTACTTCGGTATATGAAGGGGTCGAAAAAATGGATTCGTCAGAAGAAGCAAGCAATTTCGTAAAACTGCTAAAAGACGAAGCCAACATCTTAATTGTCATCATGTTAATAGGAATGATTTATGTTTTAATTCCCAATAGAAAAAAATGAGTAGTACATACGGTAAGTTATTTAAAATCAGCACTTTCGGAGAATCTCATGGCACAGCCGTGGGCGTAATTATTGATGGTTGTCCTTCGGGAATCGACTTTGATGCTGAGTTTATTCAGTCGGAATTAGACCGCCGCAAGCCTGGGCAATCTCGAATCACCACCCAACGTCGTGAAGCCGATGAATTTGAGGTACTTTCTGGAGTTTTTGAAGGAAAAACCACTGGTACGCCCATTGCCATAGTAGTAAAAAATGCCGACCAGCGTTCCAAAGATTATAGTCACATTGCTCAGCAGTTTCGTCCTTCGCACGCTGATTATACTTACACTGCCAAATACGGCAATCGAGATTATCGTGGTGGTGGACGTAGTTCTGCCCGTGAAACCATCGCAAGAGTAGCAGCGGGGGCATTGGCAAAATTGGTTTTGAAGCAAGTAGGTGTAGAAATCCAGTCGTATGTTTCACAGGTAGGGAAATTGAAATTAGAGACTCCTTACCAACAATTAAACATTGCTTTGGCAGAAGAAAATGCCGTGCGTTGTCCAGACCCAGCCATTGCCCAACAAATGTTCGATTTGATTGACGAAACCCGCAAACGTGGTGATTCCATCGGGGGCGTGGTCAATTGCGTTATTACTGGTACACCCGTTGGCTTGGGCGAACCCGTTTTTGATAAACTTCATGCCGAATTGGGTAAAGTCATGTTGAGCATCAATGCCGTGAAAGGTTTTGAATACGGCAGTGGTTTTGAAGGCGTAGAGATGTACGGTTCGGAACATAATGACGAAATGTATTT
>JANPGQ010000564.1:0-3763 GCA_031423975.1 Cytophagales bacterium
ATTAGAAACAACTTGTTGGTCAGAATCTTCATCAATATCTTCTTCTCGAACACGCACAAAAGAAAAATGTTGAAGTAAATCTTTGATAAACTTCATCTTTTTATTTTCTACTTCTAAGGTTAATATTGCCATTATCTTTTGAATTTTAAGAAACAAATTTAAACAAAATAAAGATAGAAATTACTCAATTTCAATACCGCTGTGTAATAACGAATATCGAGAACTACACCACCTCAACTTTCACCATTAAAGTCAATTCATCAAACTCAACTTCTTGTCCATCAGCGAGTTCTGAAACAATTTCCAAAGAAACCGCTTGTACTTCTTGGCTAATAAAATTGGTGAAAACTTTTACGCCTTCGGTAACTTCTGGGTCGGTATCTAACAGTTTGATACTGATTTTGTCAACTACTTCAAAACCTGAATCTTTCCGCAAATTCTGAATACGATTCACAAAATCACGGGCAATTCCTTCTTGTTTCAATTCGGGCGTAATTGTAATATCTAATGCTACCGTGATTTCGCTGTCTTTGGCAGAAAGATAACCTGGCAAATCTTCGGTCAGAATTTCCACTTCGTTAGGCGTAACTTGATAATTGGAATTTGGAATTGAAAATTCGCCTGTACTTTCTAATTGGGCAATATTTTCAGAAGTCATTGCCAAGATTCCATCCGCAACGGCTTTCATATCTTTCCCAAATTTTGGACCTAATGCCTTGAAATTTGGTTTTACTTTTTTCGACAATACACCCGAAGCATCATCCAAATATTCTATGGCTTTGATGTTTACCTCGGTCTTGATTAAATCTTCTACCGAACTGATTTGCTGACGAGTTTTTTCGCTCAAAACAGGAATCAAAATCTTGCTCAAAGGCTGACGAACTTTGATTCGGTTGGTTTTACGGATAGAGTGAACTAACGAACAAATCCGTTGTGCCAATTCCATTGATTCTTCTAAATCTTTATCAATCCATTCTGGAATTGGCGTGTGGAAGTTCGTTAAATGCACTGAATCTACTTGGAAAGGCGTACCTTTTTCTTTGGCAGCTTCACGCACGTGGTCGGTCATATTTTTGTACAACCAATCGCCATAAAAAGGTGCAATGGGCGACATCAACTGTGCCACCGCCACCAAACAATGTTGAAGCGTTTCGTAAGCTCCTTGTTTGTCTTCGGTCATTTCACCCGCCCAAAAGCGTCTTCTACCCAAACGCACATACCAATTGGAGAGATGGTCGCACACAAAATCTTGAATAAGTCTTCCCGCTTTGGTTGGCTCATAATTCTCATAAGCCTCATCCACTTCATTAATCATGGTCAATAATTTCGAGAGAATCCAACGGTCTAATTCTGACAATTTTTCGTAAGGCAAACGATTAAATTCATTGACAGCATAATTGTCTAAATTAGCGTACAGCGCAAAGAAATTATAAGTATTGGTGAGTGTTCCGAAGAATTTATTGCGTACTTCGGTGATGCCCGCCAAGTCAAATTTAAGGTTGTCCCAAGGCTGGGCATTCGTAATCATGTACCAGCGTGTTGGGTCAGCCCCGTACTTTTCGAGGGTCTCGAACGGGTTAATCGCATTGCCCTTACTCTTAGACATTTTGTTACCATTTTTATCCAAAACCAATCCCGTAGAAACCACATTTTTGAAGGCAACCGAATCTGAAACCATTGCCGAAATGGCGTGGAGCGTAAAGAACCAACCACGAGTTTGGTCAACACCTTCTGAAATGAAATCGGCTGGATACGATTGGTGGAAAATTTCCTTATTCTCGAATGGATAATGCCATTGAGCAAAAGGCATTGCTCCCGAATCAAACCAAACGTCAATCAAATCTAACTCCCGAGACATCACTTTTCCAGAAGGAGAAATCATATAAATTTCATCCACGAATGGGCGGTGAAGGTCAAGTTGAGGCGTATCAATTTTTTGGATAAAAGTCTCATTCTTAGCACGTTGCTCTTCTGAAAGTACATCATCTTTCAAGGCGTGTTTCACGGCATTAACCAATTCTTCCACCGAACCGATACAAACCTCTTCGTCTCCGTCTTCGGTTCTCCAGATGGGCAAAGGCGTTCCCCAATAACGTGAACGGGATAAATTCCAGTCCACAAGGTTCTCTAACCAGTTGCCAAAACGTCCCGTACCCGTAGATTCGGGTTTCCAGTTGATGGTATTATTGAGGGCAATTAATTTATCTTTTACAGCCGTGGTGCGGATAAACCAAGAGTCTAATGGATAATACAAAATCGGTTTGTCCGTTCTCCAACAATGTGGATAAGAGTGTTCAAAACGCTGAACATTAAACGCCTTATTTTCAGTTTTTAATTGAATCGCAATTCGCTCATCAACGGATAAATATTTCTCTCTACCTTGCAAAATTCGCTCGGCTTCTTTCTCTTCATCGCTTAGATACGCCTCCTTCACGGGTTCGTTGGCGTAGTCAGTGATTTCAGCCACAAAACGCCCCTGACGGTTCACAATGGGCACATCTTTACCATTTTCATCTTTCACAAAAATAGCAGGAATACCGTTTTGTGCCGCTACCCGAAAGTCATCTGCTCCGAAAGTTGGAGAAGTATGAACGATACCCGTTCCATCTTCTGTCGTAACAAAATCACCGATAATTACTCTGAATGCTTCACTTTCAGGCTGAACATAAGGCATTAATTGTTCGTATTCTATGCCTTCCAAAAAGTTACCTTTGAAGTCGGAAAGTACTGTCCACGGAATAATTTTATCACCATCGTTATAAGTGGCAAAATCACCGTCCTTTCCTTTTTCGTTGAAATATTTAGCGATTAAATTTTTCGCCAAAACCACATTTACAGGCTCAAAAGTGTAAGGATTGCGGGTTTTCACGAGGACATAATCAATATTTTTGCCCACCGTCAGAGCCGAGTTGGCAGGAAGTGTCCAAGGCGTGGTTGTCCAAGCCAAAATATAAACATTATCACTTTGTGCAATGTCGAATAAAAAGGCAGATTTTCCCGTGTGTTTCACCTTAAATTGAGCCGTCAGCGAAGTATCTTTCACGTTTTGATACGTGCCTGGCATATTCAATTCATGCGAAGAAAGCCCCGTACCCGCCGCAGGAGAATATGGCTGAATAGTATAGCCTTTATAGAGCAATCCTTTTTTATATAATTGCTGCAAAAGATGCCAAACCGACTCAATATAGTTGTTTTCGTAGGTAATATACGGGCGGTCCAAGTCCACCCAATAGCCCATTTTTTGGGTTAAATCGTTCCATTGGTCGGTATATTTCATCACTGTATCTCTACACTTTTGGTTGTATTCTTCTACGGTGATTTTTTTGCCAATATCCTCTTTGGTAATGCCCAATTCCTTTTCCACTTGTAACTCAATCGGCAGCCCGTGCGTATCCCAACCACCTTTGCGTTTTACCTGTTTGCCTTTGAGGGTTTGGTAACGGCAAAAAATATCCTTAATGGCACGAGCCATCACGTGGTGAATGCCAGGCGTACCGTTTGCCGAAGGCGGACCTTCGTAAAAAGTAAAAGTTGGATTTCCCTCACGGGTGGTGATAGATTTCTCGAAGATGTTTTCATCTTGCCAAAATTTCAGGATTTCGTCCGCTACTTGAGCGTAATCAAGGTTTTTATATTCTTTAAAATTCACGATGTTTCAGTTATCAGTTAGTAGTAAACAGTTATCAGATGTTGATACCTCTATAATATAACTGGATTTTTAAAAATAGAGTGCAAAATTACGATAAATGAGGGGATTAGGAAA
>JANPGQ010000565.1:0-3995 GCA_031423975.1 Cytophagales bacterium
CGCTGATAAGCCCTTTGTCTAATAAATAATGAGCAATATTTGATTCAGTCAGTATCATAGAAATAATTTACGATTAAATGAATTACGATTTACGAACAATTTTTGAAGCTAAATTTAGGTAGAAGGGAACGCCCCTTCTACCCATTAAATTTACAAATTAATACCCACTATACGGGTCAAACGAACCATAGAAATCATTACCAAATTGCTGTCCACCGCCTCCTATTCCTCCACCTCTTGGATTGAAGATTGGACCTGGGTCAGTAGTGAATCTTGTAAAATCTGTTGGCACACACCTTACACAAATAGTAATTCTGCCATTTCTGGTGATGCAACATCTTGAATTAAAAAATTGTGTTTGACAAATAACAAAACGGGAAACAGGGTTACAAATAACAAATCTTGAAGGTTCACTACATCCAACAGTTATTGTACGAATTGGACAGGTAATGCTAACCGCACCAGTTCCGCATATTGTGCTCAGACTTGCAGGTCCAGCCATATTTCCTCCTGCATCGGCTTGAGGCTGATACATATTTTCCATATAAGCCTGATTCAAATCGCCATCAAAATAGGGGTTAAAATCTCCACCAAATTGTTCATTCATGCCACCAATTCCTCCGCCTATATTTGGGTTTGGATTAACTACTCTTGTATCAATCCCACCTGGAGGGCAAGGAAAACTCGGGCAATCAGCAATTGATACAATCGGTCCATTTCCTCCTGTTATTGGACAAACAATTGGTCGTGTTCGACATATCTGAGCTAAAGATACTGGTGGACAGATAGAAGGTCTGGGACAAATTGGACTCCATGGGAATGTTCTTGGAAAATTACAAGGAGGAATTCTTGTCGGATTACAACAGGTTGTCGGTATAAATGTTATGCGAGGAGGACAAACTGGACTAAATCTTGTTATTGGGCTGGTAATTGTTCCTCCACAAGTCAAAACATTATTAGTTACTGGATTGGTAATTGTTCCTCCACAAATCACAGGATTTATGGTTTGAGGCTGTTGCATAAAATCACCCTGTCCTGCTCCCATTCCGCTTGCACCCGCATCAGGCTGATACATCGAATCCATATAGCCTTGATACAAATCTCCTTCAAAATACGGATTGAAACTTCCGCCAAATTGGTCTGCTGCTCCCTGATTTGCATCAAATGGTCTGCCTCCGCCTCCTGGATTGCAAGCAAGACTGTTGCAGACAATACTCGGACAAGCTCCTAATGTTGGGCAAAAAAGTTTAGATGGACAGAATTTTGTTGGACAAAAGAGTTTTGATGGACAGAATTTTGTTACGCAAATGACAATTCTTGAAGCAACGGGACAAAGTACCGTTTTGGGGAAAGGAGCACATAATGGTCGTGAAGCCATATTTTCAAAACCACCGCCCATATTTCCCATGCCAGCACCTGCGTCTGGCTGATACATTGAATCCATATAACCTTGCATAAGGTCACCATCCAAGAAACTTGCCTGTGGACGATTGGTCATGGCAGGGTTTCCATACGTGTAAACGGCACTTTTCTTAATCCATAATTTACTACCACCCAAAGGCGATTCTTCTTTTGAATTCGCAATGGCATGAAGCACAGCATCCGTTGGGATTTCGACAAATTCATTCAGAGACGCATCTGAATATAGCCTAAAATGGTCGGGGACAGAAGACTCGCCAATGAAACCTTCCAAATGCACTGTGTCTTCGGTAGATTTGGCATCAGGTCGGACAGCCTTTACGAAAGCATCATATTTGATACTCACTTTTTCGTTTTTTTCCATGATGTTAAAATTTAATTAATAAAAAAAGAATTCTGTTTGTGAATAAATTTTATTTCAACTATTTCAAATGGTTTGATATTCAAGAAGTTATAGCAGAGAATCAGGGGTAAAATGGGTGATGGAGTCTTGAGAATATTGAGGGAGAATTTTAAAACTTAGGGTAATTTTTAATTAAAAAGTCATGGCAACTCTAACTGCCGCAAAGGCATCCACCAAACCTGCACCCGTAGCAAGGTCGTTGCCCACAGTGGCAGCAGCCCCTGTAGAGGCAGTATTGCAATTGCCTGTAGTAACATCACGAGCCGTTTTTTTCAAGATTTCACGAATCTGCGAAGGCGTAAGTGCAGGACGTATTTGTTTTATCAAAGCACATACACCCGCCAACTGCGGAGCCGCTGCCGAAGTACCACTAAATGCCGCCCAACCATCATTGGGAGCGGTTTCATCTCCATTTGGATGCAATGCCCCAGCGGAAGACAAGTCATTATCAATGCTATCATTGGGTTCTATTGGGAGCATAATGTAGGCGGCTTTGGGTTTCATGCCCACCAATCCGCATACGTCAGGGCAACGGCGATTAGGATAATTGGGACTTATGAATCCACTGGCATAATCGCTGGCTTGAAGAGTGCCATCTGGGTTCATGAAAGTACCACCTGCTGAAATCACGTCTGGATGTTGCCCTGGGAAGCCATAATGACCATTTCCTGCTGAAAAAACTACCACAATGCCACTCCTGACGGCATTGGAAATGGCAACTGCCAACATCAAATCTGCGGCTGATAAACTGGCGGCAGTACGTTTATCGCTTCCCCAACTGCAAGTAATGATATGAGGATTCATGGCAACGGCGGCATTGAAAGCTCCCAAAGAATCTACAAAGCTCATTTTCACCATTCTGAAACTCACATCGGGGGCTGCCGAAAAAATATTTGCCGACTCCCCCGTGCCGTGTCCACTTTCATCAGTGAGAGGATTAGCAGCACTCGGACCCAAAATAGGAGGCATGGCTTTATAACCCCGTTGTGAAAAAAATGGGTGTTTGTACCAACCAGAATCCACCATGGCTACATTTATACCCTTTCCAGTAATCCCCATCCGATGAGCTCTATCGGCATTTAAGCCCAAAGAAACGCCCGCTGGAACATCCAAATGCCAATAAGTTTTTGTAGGAGCAAATGCCGTGGGAAAAGACATAAAATATACAGGGTCATTGATGGCAACCCCTTCTAAACAATCAGCAAAATTAGTTTTACGGGTGTCAATTAAGCCAGCTAAGGGTGTTTCTGGACATTCAATAAAAGTGGCAGTGTCTTGAACTCCCATCTCTTTAATTACGGGACGTTCTTCGGCAATGATTTTTGTGTTGAAAGCCTTTTCGTAGGTTTCGGGTGGAGCAGAAATAGAAATCCCAACGGCGTTCACTGCCAAAATCTGAAAACCTGCCGCTTGTAATTTTTGAACGGCAATTTGGGTTAAATAATCATTTCCATAAAAAGCTCCAACATTCTGACTGGTAATATAGCCACTATGCTGAAAAACGGATACACCCCCGATTGAATGTACCGAAGCCGTTGCCAAAACCAACGGTGGAAGCACGGGTATTGCCGTGTCTTTTAACTTAGTTTTACTCATAGCTGAAAAAGTTTAAATGGTAAATTCTGAATTAGGCATCTAAATAAATCATTTAATCTTTATGTCAGTTTTATTATTTACTTAACGGTAAGGCATAACCATTAAATTTATTTTTCGGTAATTTAGAGAGCCGTATTTCCTTATATTGGATAATAGTAAAGGCAAAAAATGAGTTTATGAAAATTTGTCATTTTTAAACTGTGATAAGAACATGAAACAATCCCACAAAAAAAGCGGAGCAAAATCTAAAAGATTAAGCTCCGCTTTTTAATTTAAATAGCTATTTTCTACATCTCCAACCGCTCCAAATCCACCACTAAATCATCCCCACAAACTACCCCAAAATCAAAGTTTTCAAAATTGCTTAGGGGTTTTACTTCTTCCAATAATTTGCCCGTAAAATGTAATGAAATGGCTTCGGCATTTTTGCGGGTTTGTAAGATGAGCGGGTGTACGGGACTCTCCATTAATTTGATAATATCTTCGGCAAATTCCTTAAACATCATGTTTATCGGAATTTGGTTTGTTCCTTTTTCGTTGATGAAAACGGGTATCGGTAAATATTCCGTTGATGCCG
>JANPGQ010000566.1:0-17329 GCA_031423975.1 Cytophagales bacterium
TTTCATGTTTATTGTGGGCGTTGCCATGCGGTTTTCCCTAAAACCCTTCAATTATCAACTCACGCCTGATTTACGGAATAAAATCTTGAAAAGAACTGGGCTTTTGTTCTTGGTTAGCTACATTATTTTTAATATTCCTTGGTATAATTTTGACGTTTATCATCTTCGTATTCTGAATGTTCTCCAACGCATTGCCTTGGCTTTTTGTACCGTTTCGTTTATCGTGCTGACGGTTGAACGCAAATATTTACCTTATCTGGCGACTGGAATTTTGCTTTTGTACTGGGCAATTATGTGGTTCGTGGGCGATAGAGGCGTTGAATATGACCTGCTTACCAATGCCGAAAGAAAATTAGATTTATTAGTGTTGGGTGAAAACCATCTTTATCACGGCGAGGGCGTGGCATTTGACCCTGAAGGTATTTTGAGTACGCTTCCTGCCTTCGTAAATACGCTATTGGGCTATTTGACGGGTATTTATATTCAAGAAGCTAATGAAAATATTTTACCCAGAATCAAAAAAATGGTACTTTGGGGAATTGGTTTGGTGATATTAGCTTTGATTTGGGACACGGTTTTTCCAATCAATAAAAAACTCTGGACGAGTAGTTTTGTGTTAATCACCGTTGGGTTAGATTTGATTATTCTGTCGATTCTGGTGTGGATTATTGATTTAAAAGGCAATACCAAATGGACGAAATTTTTCCATGTTTTTGGCATGAATTCAATCTTTGCCTATGGTATTTCGGAGGTTTTTGCCATTGTATTTGGCTTAATTCCCGTTTCGGAAGGCGATAGGACAATTACCTTTTCAGAATGGCTCTACTGGCATCTTTTTCAGCCCGTTTTTGGGAATACGAATGGTGCGTTGGCGTATGCTATCAGCTTTGTGCTGCTTTGCTGGTTTTTCTCGTGGATTTTGTATCGGAAGAAGATATTTTTGAAGGTGTAAAATTAACTAATGATTAGTTTATCGAACAAAACCCAAATAACGAGCATTGTTTTGAAAATCAGTTAGCCAATCTCTTAGAATATATTTAAAGAAAAGCATAGGTGGTTCGTGCTTTTGAGTGGCTTTTTCAAAGTATTCACTGGCAGTTTCTATATCGCCCAGACAGGCATACACAATGCCGAAATCATAATCATAAACGGGTTGAGTTTTGTTTACAAAATTCATTTGCCTGATGATTTCCTGGGCTTTTTCTGTTTCTCCCGAAAGAGCAAACAGGACTCCACAAGCACTCAAAGTAATCCCACTGAGATTGTAATATAATGCCATTTCTAAGGATTCAAGGGCTTCGGCGTACTTTTTATAAGCAATCAGGTTAAAACCAATCAGGATATGCCCACCCCAAAAATTGGGTTCAAGCTCAACTAATTGCCTTCCTTGTTCAATGGCTTGGTCAAAATCGCCCGCCAACCAATAGACATAACCTGTATAAAAATTATTAATTAATGAAAATGGATCTTTTTCTAAGGATAATATCGCCTGTTCTTTTGCTTCAACGTGTCTATCTGAAAGTGCCAAAAACAAGGCATATTGCCCATTCACCTCCGCCACGTTGGCATTGAAGGAAAGGGCTTTTTGAAAAGCGATTTCAGCTCCTTCAAAATCCCATTCATAAAACAATTTCATACGGGCAATGGCGATATGACTTTCCACTAATTTATCATCCAATTGCAAGGATTTTTCAGTTGCCTGTTGCATCAATGGCAGTGATTTTTCGGGAGGAAGATGCCTATAAAACCACAAATTGAGGTAACAAGAAGCAATTCCCGAAAAAGCAAGGGCGTATTCTGGCTCTAAGGCAATGGCAGATTTGAAATATTTGATTGCCTTGTTGAACTCTTCTAATCCCGCAAATTTATTGTGGTAAAAACGCCCATGCAGGTATAATTGATAGGCTTTGGGGTTGTCGGTATAACGTTTCAAAACGCTTACTTTTTCCTCTTCAAAAAGTTGAATTTTCACTTCGTTCAGAATTTTCAGAGAGATTTCGTCTTGAATATCGAAGATGTCTTCCAGATTGCGGTCAAATTTTTCTGACCATACGTGATAACCGTCTTCTACCTTGATAAGCTGGGCGGTGATGCGTAATTTATTGCCCGATTTACGGACGCTTCCTTCTAATATATGATTGACATTCAACTGTTTACCAATTTGCCGAAGGTCTAAATTTTGTCCTTTGAAAGCAAAAGAAGAAGTTCGCCCTGTAACCTTCAGGCTCTGAACTTGGGTGAGCATATTAATAATTTCCTCGCTGATGCCATCACTAAAATAGTCCCGTTCGAGGTCGGCACTCATGTTTACAAAAGGCAAAACAGCGATGGAATGAGAGGCTGGTTCAGTAAAAGTTGTGGTTGTTTCATTATACTGAAATTGCTTCCTAAAATCGGAAGGGCTAATGTTAAATTCTTCCAAAAAGTATTTGCTAAAATTCTGTGGGCTACTGATTCCCACGGCATCTGCGGCTTCTGAAATGCGTATGTCAGTGTTAGAAAGAAGCGTTTTTGCTCGATTCAAGCGTCTTTTGCGAATATAAAGTGTGATGGGCAAAGCGGTTTTGTCCTTCACGATACGGTGCAATTGGGTGCGACTTATACCAATTTCTTTATAAAGCGAGTCAAGTGATAAGGATGAATTATCAAGATTTTCATCTAAAAATATGTTCAGTTTTTCAATAGTTCTGTTGTCTGAATTAAACATAAAATCACCGCTTCTGATTAATGGTTTGGGCTATAAAGATAGTGATTTATTTGAAAAAATGGTTTTATTCCTCCACAAAAACAAGTAAGTTCCCCCTCAAAATTGCTTAATAATTGTAATCTCTTCAGCCCACAATTTCCCAATTCAATCATGAACAAAAACCTTGTTATTTTAACGTATTTGCTAATTTTTTCTTGGCAAATAATGGCTCAGAAATCCGCTCAAAATACTTTTCCAGACGGTACTAAAATACCTGCTTGGTTTTCGGATACTGCTAAAATTCAGTTAAAACAATTGGGGAAACAATTCCTTATTACGCAGTTTGGGGCGGTGAATGATAGTATGCTCGTGCAAACGGAAGCGATTCAAAAAACGATTGATGAAGCCGCTAAACAAGGTGGAGGCGTTATCATTATTCCCAAAGGTATATTCATTAGTGGGGCTTTGTTTTTTAAACCCAAAACGCACTTGTATGTAGCGGATGGGGCGATTTTGAAGGGTTCAGATAATATTGCGGATTACCCAAAAATGCCTTCACGCATGGAAGGACAAAGTTTGGATTATTTCACGGCTTTGGTCAATGCTTACCGAGTGGACGGTTTCACGATTTCGGGAAAAGGAACGATTGACGGCAACGGATTACATTATTGGGAAGCCTTTTGGGCGAGACGTAAAGAAAACCCGAATTGTACTAATTTGGAAGTTTCACGACCTCGTTTAGTGTTTATTTGGGGATGTAAAAATGTGCAAGTGCAAGACTTGAAATTGCATAATTCGGGATTTTGGACGAGCCATTATTATCAATGTCGGAACGTAAAAATCTTGAATGTGCATATCTATTCGCCTTACCAACCCGTGAAAGCCCCAAGTACCGATGCCATCGACTTGGATGTTTGCTCGAATGTCTTGATAAAAGGTTGTTATATGTCGGTAAATGATGATGCCATTGCCTTGAAAGGGGGAAAAGGACCTTACGCCGATAAAGTGCCAAATAACGGTGAAAATACCAATATCATCATCGAAAATTGCGAATTTGGCTTTTGTCACTCGGCTCTAACTTGTGGAAGTGAGTCCATTCACAATAAAAATATCGTGATGCGGAATTGTTATGTCAATGAAGCCAGCCGAGTTTTATGGCTAAAAATGCGTCCAGATACGCCTCAATTGTACGAATTTATCAGCGTAGAAAACATCAAAGGACAAGCAAAAAGTATGATTTATGTAAAACCGTGGACGCAATTTTTTGACTTACAAGGACGTAAAGATGCACCAGTTTCTTACTGCAACCATATTAATTTAAAAAATATAGAACTCAAATGTGATGTTTTCTTTGACGTTGCTATTTCAAAGCAAGGTGTTTTGTCGAATTTTAATTTTGATAATCTGAACATTGAAACAAAAGATGGTAAAATCGACAAAAGTATTGTGAATGGATTTAGTTTGAAGAAAGTGAAAATTAATAAAGCATTGGTGGAGTAAGGTTGATTAACCTTTCCCATAAAATTCCTCTCAGAAATCAATCTGAGAGGAATTTCTATGCAATTTTCTGTAATTATCTATTTCTTTATAGATAATCAATCTAACAATCATCTCTAATCTTTCTTAGCACTCATCACTTTCTTAACCTGAAAATCTGGATGTCCGCATTGCCACATCACGAACGAATATTGGTCGGCAAAATTTGCCCATGTTACTTCTCGGTCTTCCGTAAAATGCCCATTTTCGTAGTTTACTTTCATCAAAATAGGTTTGCTCGATGCCGTTGAGTTTTGCATAGTTGCCGCAAATTTACCGGGTTGCCAAGCCACCACTCGTGAGTCGTTCCAACCGCCTACGCAAATGACGGCTGGGTATTTTACGCCTTCTTTCACGTGTTGCATTCCGTCCATTTCGTAGAGGGCTTTACATTCTACACTGTCTTTCACCGTCCCAAATTCAGGAATATTCACGGGACCATTGGAAGAAAATTCGCCTCGCATGGTGTTGGCACAGCCTACGTTACAAATAGCGGCGGCAAATAAATCAGGTCTTTCGGTGATTGACCTCGAAATCAAAATTCCGCCCGCACTCGTACCTGTTCCGCCCAATTTTGAAGTATTGGTGAATCCTTGGGCAATCATGTATTCAGCACAACTGATAAAGTCTTTCCACGTATTGGGTTTGGTGGTTTTGTAACCCGCTTTGTACCAATTCTCTCCTTTTTCGCTTCCGCCACGCACGTGAGGAATGGCAATTACTACACCTTTTACTGCCAAAGAATTTAATCTGGTACTGAAATAAGGTGACATACTGATGCCATACGCTCCGTAACTATCCATAAAACAAACATTAGAACCGTCTTTTTTAGTGCCTTTTTTGTAAATAATTGACAACGGAATCATCACGCCATCATGCCCTTTTACTTCCACTTCTTCTACTACCAAGTTTTTATATTCGTCTGGAAAAACAGATGGTTTATTATAGGGACTGGCAACAAATTGTCCTGTTTCGGCATTGTATGAAAACTCGGTAAATGGTTTGTTCCACGAGGTTATATCTACCAAAAATTCATTCGTTTTGGTATCAATACACATGGGAGCAGCCGAACCACTAAACGGTAATTTCACTTCGGTGATAGCCTCAGTTTTTAGGTTGTATTTATAGAAATGATTGTTGATGCCATCGCTATAATTTAATAACAGATAATCTTTGCTACGGGTGAAAGATTCAAGTGTCATGGATTTTTCGGGTGCAATCACTTTGGGATTTGCCCAATCAGGGTTTTTCAAATCAGTCGAGATGAGTTTGTAATTTTTGGCATCTTTATAAGTAATTCCAAATACTTTATCACCAACCACATCAACGCTACGAACCAATTTATCCGCTGGTGTACAGAGTGTTTTCCATTGGATTTTTCCTGAATTGAACTCACTAAAAGGAGCATAAAACATTTTTAATTCATTCTGAACGGTGCCTTCACCGCCAAATACATAATTTTTAGAGTCTTTTGATAAAAATACGTAAGGGTACGATTTAGCTTCAATACCCAACGATGGATAAGTTTCATTACTGAAAAAATCCATATCAGCTTTTGCATCAGTTCCCAATTTGTGAAGTTTTGCTTTGGGATTTAAACGACCGTTGGGGTCGGTATTATCCACTGATTTTATCCACATATACATAAAAGCAGTATTATCAAAAGTCCAGCCCATTACTCCACTTGTTCCAGTAATTACATCAGATAGAAATTTCTTGGTATCCACGTCCATGACTTGCAAAGTGGAAATTTCAGCGCCATTTTCAGCATAACCGATTAAGAGTTTTTTGCCATCGTAGCTTGGGGTAATACTCTCAACGGATAGTGTTTTGCCCGCTATAAAAGTTAATGGGTCGAAGAGTAATTTGTCGGCTGCGTTCACACTTTCACGATAATAAACCTTACTTACTTTTTCGCCTGGCATTCTTTTCTTGAAGAAAATACGTCCGCCTTCTTTCACGATTGGGTAATATGAGGGCGGTTGTAATTTATCCAATTTCCGCCATTCCGCAATCAATTCATCCCGCCCCGAAATGGTATTCATGGTGGCATTGGTCAGGTCGGCTTGTTGTTTAAACCATGATGTAACCTGTGGATCTTTCATGTCTTCGAGCCAACGGTAATTGTCTTTGTAGGTAACGCCCCAATACGTATCGGAGACTTCTATTTTTTTAGAAGCGGGATACTGGAATTGAGCAAAAATATTTGTACTTAAAAGCACAAAAATGAGTGGTAAGATTAGCTTTTTCATCGTTTTAGAAATGTTATGTGTTATTGTTTAAATAATTGATAATCAGTTAGATAATTTACTTTTAAAGATACAATTTTAGAATATATTTTACAAAAATAACCTTTTGAATAATATCATACTGTACCATATAATAGATATGAATGATAAGGATTTTATGAATGATTAAATGGTATTTTAAAATATCTACGAAAACATTCGTAATAATATTTTGACTTACGAAAACTTTCGTATATATTTGTTACGAAATAATTCGTAGCAAAAAACTCATCATGGAAATTAAACCTACCGACTCCGAATTGGAGATATTACAAGTTCTCTGGCGACTGGGCAAAGCTACCGTCAGGGAAGTAAATGAAGCCCTTGCCCAAAAGCGAGAAATTGGCTACACCACAACGCTCAAATTGATGCAAATTATGTTTGAGAAAAAGCTCGTAGTCCGCACCGAAGAAGGGCGGTATCACGTGTATAAGGCGTTGGTAAGTGAGAATGATACTCGCCAATCGCTGCTAAATCGGTTTGTAGATACTACTTTTCGTGGTTCGGCTATGCAATTGGTAATGCAAGCATTGGGGTCAAATACGCCCTCGCAGGAGGAATTAGACGAAATTCAGAAACTTTTGGAAACGTATAAATAATCAACATTATTATGAAAAATTTATTAGACATTATTCCTTCAAATCTCAGTTCGGCTTTGGGTTGGACTTTGGTTCATTCTGCTTGGCAAGGTCTGGTTATCTTGTTGGTTTTCAGTATATTATTTCAATTGTATAAGCAAAACTCAGCCCTGAAATATTGGCTGGGTATCGGAGCTTTGGGCTTGCAGGTTGTGGCTTCGGTCATTACTTTTTTATGGATTTTTGAGCCAAATTCTGTTGATACTTTTACTCAAAATTTTAACACAAATTTATCCGTTTTGAATAGTTCAACTGCTTCTCAAACGGTACAAAACATAGAAATTTCGTGGTTTGAAAAAGCCCAAATTTTCTTGAATAACAACTTAGATTTATTAGTAGATATTTGGGCTTTAGGTATTGTTTTTCTTACGTTGAAATTGATGGGAGGATTTATTTACGTCCAGAATCTCAAATCTAAACGAACGTATTTTTTGGATAATGCTACCGAAAAAATATTCAAAAATTTGCTCAAAAAGACTCAAATTAAGCAGCACGTCTATTTATTTGAATCGGCTTTGGCAAAAACGCCCATGACGATTGGTTATTTTGAAGCCGTGATTTTATTGCCAATGGGTTTGGCAACGGGTTTATCAGTCAAGGAATTAGAGGCAGTTTTGGCTCATGAATTAGCCCATATTCGTCGGGCGGATTATATGGTGAATATTCTGCAAACCTTGGTAGAAATCATCTTCTTTTTTCACCCTGCTATTTGGTATATTTCTGCCAAAATCAGAGAAGAAAGAGAGAATTGTTGTGATGATGTAGCCATGGAAATGGTGGGCGATAAAATCCATTTAGCCAAGGCTTTGACCAATGTAGAACTATTCAGACAGCGTGAAAGTTTGGCAATGGCTTTTGGCGGAAATAAACAAAATTTGCTTTCGAGGGTACAACGAATTTTGGGCGTAAATTCCTCAAAAACAACAAGTTACGAAAGTTTTTTTGCCGTTATTTTGGTCATGTTAGCCAGTATTTTTTACCTAAATATTGAAAAAGCCAATGCCCAAGAACCCATTCCACCTAAAAGACCAACAGTACCTATTCCGCCCAAAAAACCAATGCCGCCCACTGCTCCAAAGCCACCCATAAGGATGAGACAAACCTTTGTGCAAGGTGATGATGGTATTATACACAATTATGTAAATAATCACGAAATGTACGTGAAAGATGGTTCTATCATTGTGGATGGTGAGCGGGTAAAACTTCCCCCTGCCGACAGTGCCAAATTGGTGTACCATCAGCAAGAAATGAAGAAATTGGAAGAGAAAATGCAGCCTTATCAAGAAAAAATGAGCAAGTTGAGTGCTGAAATGCAAAAGTATAGTACCAAGATTGAAGCACAAACTCAGCCGCTTTCGGCTCATGGAAAAGAGTTGGGAGCATTGGGTGAAAAATTAGGTAAATCAGCCAGAAAACAAGCCATAATGGAGTTGCAATTAGAGGATTTGAAAGAAGGTTCAAAAGAAAGAAAGCAATTAGAAAAGCAATTAGCAGAATTGGAAACTCAAAATAATGCCTTAGAAAAACAGATGAATTTGCACGAAAAACAGATGGAAGAAGTAGAGAGCAAGATGGAAAATGTGGAAGCCCCGATGGAAAAGTTAGGCAAAGAAATGGAAGAACAAGGAAAATACATGGAGGAAATAGGCAAGGAAATGGAAGTTCACGGCGAAGCCATAGAAAAACTGATTCCCGAAGAGGTGCGGAAGAAGTTTAGCATAGGTACAAGGGTAAAACCTCCTCGCCCGCCAAAACCACCAAAAGCTCCACTCCCACCGCCACCACCGCCGAGAGATTGATAATTCATTTTTCGTACTACGTTTTCACAAAAAAGCCCTTTGGAATCATCCAAAGGGCTTTTTATCTTTATTTCAATTACTGCACATGGCTCTGAATAGTGGCGATAAATGATTTCAAATCGAAGGGTTTTTCAATATATCCGTTGGCATTTACTTTCTTACAAATCTCTTTTATATCAGTATTGGCAGAGAATAAGAATACCGGAATATGCTTTGCGGCATCATTTTCTTTGATAAGTTTTACTGCCTTCTCCCCTCCTATTTCTGGAATCCATAAATCCATCAGAATAAAATTGGGATTAAATCGGTCAATATCATGAATTATATCATCACATCGGGAAAGGGTCTCTACTGAATAATCGTATTTTTGTAGGATGGTTTTGCACAAAAAAAGTATCTCGGCATCATCATCATAAATTAGTATATTTTTCTTCATGATATGGTCAAAATGGTTGTACTATGACTTGTACAGAATTTCCTAATTAATAAATGGTAAAGTAAAATGAAAGGTACTACCCTCGCCCGAAACACTTTCTACCCACATATTGCCGTTGTGTCGTTTTACAATATCATAAGAAATATAAAGCCCAATACCCAAACCTTGAAAATGCACAGAATGTTCCTCAACTCGGTAATATCGGTCAAAAACTTTTTCCAAATGCTTTTCCGACATCCCAACTCCTCTGTCAGTGACTGAAACGTGTAGATAATTGTTTTGACTTTTAATTTTTACAATTACTTCATTGGCTTTGGGTGAATATTTTATGGCATTTGTTAGCAAGTTAATCACTACTTGTTGCAGACGGTCTTTATCGCCCAAGAACTGTTTATCAATTGAACCTACCTTAATGATTTTATGCGTAATAGAACTGTACTGCACATTTTCAATGGTGTCGGCAATCATCCTATCAAAATCAAAGGCACTATTATTATAGTTTAGTTTGCCATGTTGTATTTTACTGGCATCCAATAATTCTGAAATCAATTTATTCAAACGTTCGGTGGCTTCAGTGGCTTTTTTAGCATATATAAAATTTGGGTCATTTTCATCCAGCGACATCTCTAACAATTGCAAATATGCCTTTGCCGATGTAAGTGGTGTTTTCATTTCGTGGCTGGCAATACTGATAAATTCATCTTTCTTTTGTTCTTTCAGTTTTTGGTCGTGAATGTCTGTAACTGAACCAATCCATTTAATGATATTTCCATCATCATCCTTCAACGGTACACCCACAGAAACGTGCCAACGGTATTCTCCCTCTTTATTTTTCAGCCTTATTTCTGTGATATATTTGTCGCCCGTTGCTATACTTTTGTGCCAAGCGTTTAATGAAGTAATGGCATCGTCTGGGTGGCATATTCTTGTCCAATATTCACCCATAGGCATTTCTCCTGCGTATTTTACCCATTGAGATGAAAGATATTCTGGATTTCCTATTTCATCGGTCATCCATACCAGTTGAGGTATGGTTTCGGTTAATAACCTTAACTTTTCTTCACTTTCCTTTACTTCCAATTCTGCCCTTTTTCTTTCGGTAATATTCGTAAAAAGGATGGCAACTTTATTATTATCTTTATTTCCCAATCTAAATGCATAAACCTCAAACCAGGTGTTCATAGCTGGGGAATAATCTACAAATCGAATAGACTCACCCGTTACAACCACTTTTCCATACATTTGAGACCAGCTTATTTCTATATCGGGTACTATCTCTTTCATCGTTTTACCATCAGCATTATCCAAACCTGTTTGCTGTTTGAACATGGGATTAGATTCGATAAAACGATAATCAATAGGGTTATTTTCCAAATCAAAAATCACTTCAACGATACAGAACCCTTGATCCATTCTTTCAAATAATCCTCGGTATTTTTCTTCACTTTCTCTGATAATTTTTTCGCTTCGTCTTTGTTCGGTAACATCCCTGAAATACCATGCCCAACCGTAATTAGTACCGTCTTCACCCACAACCACATTACCGTAACGGTCAAGGATTCGTCCGTCTTTCAATGCTATTTCGTCATGAGCTTTTATGGCTGGATGGGCATAACAATGTCTTACTCGTTCAATAAAACCTGCGGGGTCAATTACTTGAGTCATGGCATAAGCTAAGGCGGCATTATCGTCTTTATTAACGATAATATCGTCGGGCATTCCCCATATTTTTGCAAAATTTTTGTTAAAAGATAACATATTACCCTCCTCATCCACAATCAAAATGGCATCGGGAATGGCTTCATTTTGGGCTTCTAAAAGTGCTTTGCGGTAATTTAGGGCTTCATCAGATTTTTTTCTTTCTGTTACATCAAATCGTATCACTTGCACACTTGAATAGTCGTCTCTATTAGTTGGAAAGTCAATAAATATCATTAAATTCAACAATTGTCCAGCCTTATTTTTTACCATAGATTCGGTCTCAAATCGTCCTCCTCCCTGAGCAATAATTTGGAATATTTTAATGAAACCCGTGAGCGTTTCTTCCATATAAAACTGTCGTAATCCTACCAAGAGTTCTTCTTTGGTACATCCATACAATTTTATAGAAGCCTCATTGACATCCTTTATTTTTACGGTATCTATATAATCGTACAGTTTTTCTCGGCGGGTGGCAAAGTAGGCATCAAAGTCTTCTACCCCTTCACTAACAAGTTTATCAATACGGTTTTTTATTTCTGAAAAATCCTCTTCCCAAATAGGCAATGGGGTATTTTCAAAAATTCTACGATAACGGCTTTCACTTTGGCGAAGGGCTTCTTCTGACTGTTTTTGGGCGGTGATGTCTGTACATGAAGTAAATACGTTGGTTAACTCACCTTCTTCATTGTGTAGCGGTACGGATTTTGTAAGAAGCCAAAATGAACTTTCATCTTTTTTACTGACAAATTTCATGACAAGTTCCGCAGGCTTTCCCGTTTTTAAGGTTATTGATGTGCAGGATTCATCGGCGGCTAAAACTTTTCCTTTTTCATCAAATAACGTAAAGCTCTCATCTAATCTATTGCGTAATTCATACACATTTTCTACCGTCAACATCTCTTGAACACTATCATATCCCATCTGTTTTGCTGCCAATTGGTTTAGATAAAGAATATTACCATTTTTATCTAAATGATAAATGGCAGAGGGAACATTTTGGAGGGTGGTTTCAAACAGTTCATGAGCTTGGAGGATTTTTTCTTCTGATAATTTTTGATGAGTTATATCCCTTGAAACCGCCAGTATTTGGTGTATTCCATCATCTGAATTTCTCACGGGCGACACTATCACATCCCACCATTTAAGTGAGCCTTTCAGGGTTTTTCTTGCTGCAACAAACTGTACTGTTTCGCCATTGAGTGCTTTTTTAACCGATTCTATAACTAACTCCTTATTGTCATCATCCCACAAATCTCCCCACAATTTATTTTTTATGGTTTTAAAATCATCAATTTCTAAGAGACACAGACCATTAACATTCATGTACTGAATTCGCCCTTCTTTATCAATTACTTTTAGACAGTCGGGGTTACTTTCTAATACCGTTCGGTTGAATATTTCAGTTTCTTTTCCCGTATTTTCAAATTTTTTACGAGCCAAAATCTCCTCCGAAATATCCACCAAAACCATCATCACCGCAATGGTTTGTCCTGTATCATCCTTAACAGGTTGGCAAGTGATACTAAACCACAAAGTTTCAGAATTTATCGTGATGAGGGTCTCTTTTTGGGTGCTTTCAATTCCGCTCTGCAGTACGTCTTGGAGAATAATTGCTATGGCAGTTGATTCTAAGAAAGGGTAAACTTCAAGAAAAGGCTTATTCAATACCTCTTCGGAGGTTCTTTGCCACAGTGATAAATTTTTGTGATTTGCCAATTCAATGACTAAATCATCTCCACTCAAAATTGAAATGGCAATGGGTAGTTCTGTAAGTATTTTGTTATTGAAGTTATTAAAGCCTTTTGACAGTGCGGAGGTTAAACCCATGACGGTTTGTTTATTTGTTATATTGGAAAAATAAAAAATTAAAATGAATTTTCAAAAAAAACTCAACATTTTTTTGAAAATTTTGACCCAATTTTCACCTTTGTGGACATTTTAACAACAAATCAGGCAAAATTTATCGCATTTGTTGGTATTTTCACCAATAAATCGGACAAAAATTTATTGGTGAAAACAAGAACAAAGGCTATGACTCAACATTTTTTTGACATTCAATGCTGAATTAATATACGAGAATTTATAAATAAAAGTGCCAAAATCACATGATGATGTTAGGTATTATTCTGAATCATTTCAATAAATGCTTTTAAATCAAAGGGCTTTGCAAGGTATCCACTGGCATTTACTTTTTCACAAATATCTTTTATGTCTGCATTTGCCGAAAATAGAAAAACGGGAATGTCTTTGGTATCAGGGTTATTTTTCAAAATTCTCACCGCTTTTTCACCACCCATTTCGGGTATCCATAAATCCATTAAAATAAAATCTGGTTTCAACTTTATTACATCCGCCAATACGTCATCGCAATGTGAAAGCGTGTGGACATGGTAATCATGTTTTTTCAGAATAATTTTACATAGTAGTAAAATCTCTTCGTCATCGTCATAAATTAGTATGGCTTTTTTCATGGCTTTGTCTATTTAATGGTGTTTGTTTTGTGCAAGATAATCTTACTAAAAATTATGAACAAATGATAAAGTAAAGTAAAAGGTACTGCCCTTGCCTACTTCACTTTCTACCCACATTTTACCGCCGTGCCGCAGCACAATATCATACGAAATATATAAGCCAATGCCCAAGCCTTGAAAATGAATGGCGTGTTCTTCTACTCGATAATATCTATCAAAAACCTTATTTAGGTGATTTTCAGACATTCCAATACCTTTATCGGTAACGGATACGGTCAGTTGATGGTCATCCTCAGCAACCTTTACCAAAATCTCAAACGCCTTGGGGGCATACTTGATGGCGTTGGTGAGGAGGTTGATAATCACTTGTTGCAAGCGGTGTTCATCCCCCACAAATAACTGAGTTATCATACCCGTTTTAATGATTTGATGCGAAGGAAAACTGTGTCCAATATCTTCAATGGTATTATTAACCATATTATTGAAATTGAAAGTTGAAATATTATAGTTCAACCTTCCATTCTGAATTTTACTGGCATCTAATAATTCGGAAATTAAACTATTCAAGCGTTCTACGGCACTACTGGCTTTTTTGGCGTAAAGTATGGAGGCTTCATCTTCTTCCAGCGTCATTTCCAACAATTGCAAATAGGCTTTTGCCGTGGTGAGGGGCGTTTTCATCTCATGGCTCGCAATGCTGATAAATTCATCTTTTTTCTGTTCCAATTTAATTCTATCGGTGATATCTCTTGATACTGAAATCAATTGAGTAACCGTACCATCCGAGCTAAAAATGGGGGTCACTATTACGTCCCACCATTTTGGTGTGTTTTTGATAGTGGGGCAATAGGCTTGAAATTGGGCGGTATTTCCCCCAAGAGCAGTTGCTAAGGCGGCATCAATGGTGGGTTTATTTTCCGCTCCCCATATATCTCCCCAATATTTATTTTCTATAATATCAAAATCATCAATTTCCATCTGGCAAAGTCCGTTGGTATTCATAAAAAAAATGAGACCATCCTTGTCCAATACCTTTACACAATCGGGGCTACTTTGTAATACACTTCTACTAAATTCTTCGGCGAGTCTTGTTAGTTCGGATGCTTGTTTCTGTTCGTCAATATCGGTGTGGGTTGCAATCCACGCTATTATCTTACCATCGCTATCTTTTTGAGGAACTATACGGGTTAGATGCCAATGATACACGCCATCGTGGCGAAGGAATCTTTGTTCTACCTTAAATTCTTCGCCTGTATCAAGTGAGTATCGCCACTTTTTTGTTGAAATAGCTAATTCTTCGGGGTGCATGATTTTATCCCAACCCCAATCTTTCAGTTGCTCAAAATTCATGTAGGTATAATCAAACCATTGTTGATTCAAATAATCAATATTTCCCTCAGCATCCGTAGTATTCATTTTTTGGGGCATGGCTTCGGCAAGCGTTTTGAAACGATCGGCATCATCCTGACGCATTCTTCGAGCAAGAATTTGTTCGGTTACTTCAAAGCCAAAAACCAAAATACCCGTTATCTGATTGTCTTCATCAAAAATGGGTTGATAACTGAAATTGAAATAGCGTTCATCGGGTGCAAGTCCTTCATCGTAGGCAACATAAAAAGGCATTTCATTGCCCAAAAATATTTCACCCGTTTGATACACATTATCCATAATTTTTTCAAGACCTTGCCCCGCTAATTCAGGAAGGGCTTCAAAAATTGGTTTGCCCACAATTTCACGATTTCCAAAGAGTTTTTGGTAAGATTCATTCACCAGTTCAAACGTATGGGCAGAACCCATCATGGTACACACAAATGCGGTCGAACTCATGTACATACTTTCAATCATTTCAGCATTACGTTTCACGTGCTTCCGCCCCAAAATAAGTTCCGTTACATCATACGCAAACACCAAAATACCACTTGTATTTCCCTGTTCATCTTTGATGGCTTGGTAACTAAGGTTCAAGAATCTTTGCTCAGTCTTGGCGTTTCCAATATTTAAAGTAATGGGTATTTCTTTGGCAATGTATTGATTACCCGTTTCATATACTTCATTTAGGCTTTTTAGGTGACCCTGCCTTTCCAACTCGGGCATTACTTCCCTTAGGTTTTTACCAACAACGTCTTTTTTACCATTAAATTCCAAATATGCTTTGTTAGCAAATTCAAAAACATGGTCTGCCCCTTTTAAAATGGCAAACATGGCTGGCGAATCATTTAAAAACCCCTTCAACAATTGGCGTTCTTTGATAGCTACTTCAGCATTTTGTGCCAATATATTTTCAGCAACCTTTCTTGAGGTAATATCATCCAAAGTCAAGAGAATTAATTGTTCACCGCTTTCTCGGCTTACGGGCTGAATATTCACGCAGATGGTTCTTTCGCCGATGATGGGGAAGGTAAAAATAATTTCTACCTCCACTTTATGCTCTTTCCCATGCTGAACTTTGTTTAACTCTCTCCTCAGTTCGGGAATATCCCAACCATTGTCTTGCAAAGAAAACAAGTGTTTACTCAAGGTTTCTTCCTCCGTAATACCAAAGATTTTATAGAAGGCAGCATTGGCACTTTTCACCATAAAATTCTTGTCCAACACCAACAGGGGTTCGTGCAGCACGGTAAGGGTGGCTTCGGCAAATCTGCGGCTTTGACTGAGTTCTTCGTTGCGGTCGTGGAGTTCTTGGTTTACCGTAATCAGCTCTTCATTCATGCTTTGGAGTTCTTCTTTGCTGGTTTCCAACTCTTCGTTTAGACTTTGGAGTTCTTCGCTTCCACTGAGCAACTCTTCATTGGAGCTTTGGAGTTCTTCGTTAGAGGCTTCTTGTTCCTCCGTAATCCTCCTCATATCTTCCCGAGCCTGAGCCAATTCTTTTTCTAATTGCAGAATACGGTTTACCACGCCTTTGCTTTGCGTCAAAGGATTCTGATGTCCTTTTTTGATGATTTCTTCGTTTGAAACAAAATCTAAGGTATCACGAAAGAGAATCAGAAAATGTAAATCAAGGGAATTAAGCAAGGGAACAACCTCAACGGTTACTATTTTTTTTCCCGCATTGATGGGGACTCCTTCTCTGACAAAAGATTCTTTAGTGGTTTTGGCTTGGTGTAGGGCATTGCGTATTTCAAAAGCTAATCCTTCTTTTGCCATTTTCATCACGTTCAAACTTGCCCTGCCCGAAGAAGGTTCTAAATATTCTCCCGTTGCCCCTCTAAACTCTACGATGTCGTACTGTTCATTCACCACCACGCCCACGGGCGTGTATCTTTGCAATAAAACGTCATCGGCATTTTTCTGAAAATCTTCGGTTTTTCCTTCTTTGTTTCTCATGAAATAACTTTTGTTGTTGTATGTGGTTTCTCTTCGTTCGGTACTAAGATTGATAAATTTACTCGTTACGGCTTTCTTGACAAAATACTTGTCTTTTTTGCCATAAGGAATAAATATATCCGAGGCACTGCTCGTAGTTTCTGATTTGCCCAATAATAAAATGCCTTTGTCGTTGAGGGCGTAATGAAACAGATTGAAGGCTTTTTTCTGTAAAAAGGGTTCTAAATAAATCAGTACATTGCGGCAACTGATAAAGTCCATTTTGGCAAAAGGGGGGTCTTTGATAAAATTATGCACCGCAAAAATACACATATCTCGCACCGCTTTTTTTACTTGATAATGCCCATCTATTTTATTGAAAAAACGTTCTAAACGCTTCTCCGAAACCCCTTCTAATTCTTTTTTGGAATATACACTGCCTCTGGCTTTTTTGATGGCAATTTCAGA
>JANPGQ010000567.1:0-3517 GCA_031423975.1 Cytophagales bacterium
ATTTAACCCATTCGCAGTTTGTGTTAATGGCAAGTATTCATTGGCTGACTTTGAATAAGGAAGATGTTACCCAAATTTTGTTGTCATCGCACACAAAAATTGACCCCATGACAACCTCCACCGTTTTGCGTACTTTGCAAGGAAAAGAACTCATACAGCGACAAGAACACGCCACCGACACAAGGGCAAAAACCGTTGAATTGACTGATTCGGGAAAGAAAATCATCAAACAAGCGGTAAAAACGGTTGAGGCTTTTGATGCTGATTTTTTTTCTGTTTTGGGCGAAAAAATTCCAAAATTTAATAAACAATTAGGGTTATTGTTGGGACAGCGGGAAATTTAAACCTATAAGGATTTTGAATCCTTATAGGTTTTTTACTATGTTTCAATCATCCCACAAAAGAAATCCTCACGTGCGAACCATCGCAATAAGGCTTATTTCCAGACTGTCCGCAACGACAAAATGCCGTAGTTTGAGATTTCTGGGTCTCATTGCCATCTTTGTCTTTTACCTTCAAATTGCCATAAATTAATAGCGGTCCATTTTCCAAAACCTCCACTACGGTATTGACCAGAGTTTGGCTTTCTTGGTTGTCTTCATCATTCATGAAATAACTCAAAGCCCCTGATGGACAGGCTTTTACCTGTCCAATAATCTGCTGATTAGTTTCGTTTTCTAACGTAACCCATGGGCGTTTGCGTGGGTCAAATACGTGCGGAAGCCCCTTGAAACAGATGGCAGAATGAATACATTTGGCAGGTTGCCAAACAACAGTTACTTCGTTATTGGTATAATTCTTAATGATCTCCATGATTTTCGATGTTTGTTGGTCGATGTTCGATGTTTGTTGGTCGATTTTTGTTTTTCGATTGTTGATGTTCGGATTTTGCCACAAACATCGAACATCGAAAAACGAAAAAACAGTTCTCTATTAACTCATTTATCCCGACCTTTACCTTGAAATTACGAAAAGAACTCAAAAGATGGAAATTGAAACCATAGAAATTGAATTATCGAGCCACTCAAAAACAATTTTACCGCTTTTAGCAAGAACCCACGCTGCTTCTGCCGAAGTTAGGCGATTGACTGATGCCCAAAAGAAGGGAATTTTGAATCGTTTGGCAATCGTTCTAGTAGAAAATACCGAGCAAATTCTCCTTGAAAATCAAAAAGATTTGCTTCGGATGGACATAGAAGACCCCAAATATGACCGCCTTAAACTTACCGAAGACCGCATTAAGGATTTGGCAGAAAGTATGCGAGAAGTGGCTCAATTGACCGACCCTTCTGGACAAATTTTATTAGAAAGAGAATTAGGTAATGGCTTAAAAATCAAAAAAATAGCCGTACCAATGGGCGTAATTGGGGTGATTTTCGAAGCCCGTCCCAACGTTACGGTTGATGTAACTGCCCTGTGTTTACGTTCGGGAAATGCCGTGGTTTTACGGGGCGGTTCAGATGCTTTTGATAGCAATACGTTCTTGGTTTCAATCATTCATAATGTCCTCCGTGAGTTTAGCGTAAATACCGATTGTATCACGCTACTCCCCCCCGACCGTGAGTTGGTCAAGGAGCTTTTAACCGCCACTCGCTACGTTGATTTAATTATTCCCCGTGGTTCAGAATCTTTGATTCAGTTTGTGCGTAAACATTCGCTCGTGCCTACTATCGAGACGGGTGCTGGCGTGTGTCATACCTACGTGGAAGCTTCTGCAGATTTGCAAAAAGCGGCAAATATTGTCATTAATGCCAAAGTTACCCGACCTTCCGTTTGTAATTCTTTGGACACCGTTATTGTGGATGAAGCCATTGCCGAAGCCTTTTTGCCCATGCTTTACCAAGGATTTAAGCAATGGAATGTGGAAGTTTTTGCGGATGAAATTGCTTATCCTATATTAGCAGAAATTGATTACCCATATCTCCAAAAAGCCTCTTCTGATGACTTTGGCAGAGAGTTTTTAGATTATAAATGTTCTATAAAAGTAGTTTCTGGTGTTACGGAAGCCATCGAACATATCGGTAAATATTCGTCCAGACATTCAGAAGCCATTATTTCTCAAAACCAAAGCTATTGCGACCAGTTCATTCAAGAAGTGGATGCGGCGGCAGTTTATACCAATGCCTCCACTCGTTTTACGGATGGTGGACAGTTTGGCTTAGGGGCGGAAATCGGGATTTCAACTCAAAAACTCCACGCCCGAGGTCCATTTGCCTTAGAAAAATTAGTTACTGAAAAATGGATTGTCACGGGGGATGGGCAAGTGAGATAAAAATTATGAAAATAGAAGCCTACCAAATATCGGAAGTCATTAATTTGAAGAAATTTCGGAGTGAATATGCCAGTCCAGCCTTGCTATTCAATAATTCTGAACTTTTTTACAAACGTGAAAATGACACCTATTGCTATATCCTGAGCTATGGTGTAGTGGTTTTTGCCGACTTTAATGATTTAGAAAAAAGCGAGTTTTTGCGGTTTGTCAAAGGCTACGCAGAAGATGAAGTAGAAGGCAAATTTGACGATAATTTTGATTTGCAAACAGACCCTTCTGTTTCGGTAGTGTTGAAATATAATTCCATCACCGTTTCAGAAATTACCGATGATACTATCCGAATTGTAATGTTGAATATTGGGCAATCCGTTGCTTTAGACCATTACGAAGAACTTACTTTTGAGATTTTTAAAGATACCAAAGTCATCACCGACGAATTGGAAAAAACAGGGACTTTCAAATACGCCAAAAAGGATTTATTGAAATTTATTGGCAGAACCCTGAACATCAAAAACAGCATTATCGACAACCTTTATATTTTTGATGCTCCAGATATTGTGTGGGATAATGAGCATTTAGAGCGAATTGACAAGGGTTTAAAGAAAAACCTCGACCTCAAAATGCGTTACCAAGACATTGATTATAAACTAAAAATCGTTCAAGATAACCTAACCCTTTTTACTGATTTACTCCAAAACCGAGAATCCACCCGCCTCGAATGGATTGTGATTATTTTGATTTTGATTGAAGTTTTTGACATTATGATTAAGAAGTTTTTTGAATAATTTACCGTATAATAATTTCGGGTATTTGATAATCAGAGAGTTATGATTTTTTTGAAATTTTGGCTTTGCAAATTGTAAAATTAGGTGTCAAATTTGCGGAGTTTTATTTTTACATTTTTCAATAATTAACTCAAAATTACCATGAAAAAAATCTTATTAACATTAATCACTATTATTGCTGTCAATGCTGCTGTTTCGGCACAAGTTATTAAAGTTGCTCCTATCACACTTGCTTTTGGTGTAATAAATGCAGGTTATGAAATGCCATTAGGAGAAAAAAGTTCTATTTATCCAAGTGCTTCATTATACTTTGGTTCAACAACTACTGGTATTGGTCTTGGCTTACAGTACCGTAAGTATCTTTCAGCAAGCAAAGATTTTCCTGCTGGATTTTATGTAGCTCCAGAGGTACAATATGCTTCCTTGAAAGATAAAGGTTTAGGTGATTATAGTTATTCTG
>JANPGQ010000568.1:0-2350 GCA_031423975.1 Cytophagales bacterium
AAGGGACAATTGGAGAGAAGACTTTGCTGTTGAGCTTTGCGAAGTTGAGGATTGTGTAGATAGAAAACTTCCCGAAAGTTCTTTTTACTTTCGGGAAGTTTCATTTATATTTTAATGTTTAAAATGACGAATTCCCGTCATTACCATTGCTACACCGTTGGCATCACAATAAGCAATTGAATCCTTATCTTTTATCGAACCTCCTGGTTGCGTAACTGCCGTAATACCTGCATTATGTGCAATTTCTACGCAGTCTGGAAATGGAAAAAACGCATCCGAAGCCATCACTGCACCTTGTAAATCAAAACCAAATTCTTTGGCTTTTTCGATGGCTTGTTTCAAGGCATCTACCCTTGAAGTTTGCCCCACGCCACTGGCTAAAAGTTGTCCTTCTTTTGCCAAAATAATGGTGTTTGATTTGGTATGTTTACAGATTTTCAGGGCAAATTCTAAGCCTTTCAATTCTGATTCAGTTGGAGCTTTTTGGGTTACCGTCTTGAAATCGGCAATTTTTTCAGTTACCAAATCTTTATCCTGTTCCAAAACGCCATTCAACAAAGTCTTAAACATTTTCTTGCCAAACTCTACTGGCTTGCGAACCAATAAAATACGATTTTTCTTTGATTTTAACACTTCCAAAGCCTCTTCTGTGTATGCAGGAGCAATCAGAATCTCGAAGAAAAGTGAGTTCATTTCCTCGGCAGCGGCTTTATCAACCGTTCCGTTGGTGGCTAAAACACCGCCAAAAGCCGAGATAGTATCTCAAGCAAAAGCATTTTTGTATGCCTCATGTACGCTTGCACCCGTAGCCACGCCACAAGCGTTAGTATGCTTGATAATCACGAAAGATGTTTCCTCAAATTCATCCAACAAAGTGATACAAGCGTCCACATCTACCAAATTATTATAAGAGATTTCCTTACCGTGTAGTTTATCAAAAAGCGAAGCCAAATCACCGTAAAAAGTAGCCGATTGATGCGGATTTTCTCCGTAACGAAGGCTATTTTGAGGTAAAGATTTGAAATCGTAAATATCAGTTTTGTTACCATTAAAATACGCATGAATGGCAGTATCATAATGCGAAGACGTACCAAACGCCAACATCGCAAAACGCTTGCGGTCGGATAAATCGGTTTGGCAGTTTTTGTTTTCCAGAATAGAAAGCACCTCCGCATATTGCGTGCGAGACGAAACAATCAAGACATCATTGAAGTTTTTGGCAGCTCCACGAATCAGCGAAATACCGCCAATGTCAATTTTTTCGATGATATCATCTTCCGAAGCACCACTCACCACAGTTTCCTCGAAGGGATATAAATCTACGATAACCAAGTCAATTGAAGGGATTTCGTATTGAGCGGCAGTATCTATATCTCCTTGATTATCACGACGATACAAAATTCCGCCGAATACTTTTGGGTGAAGGGTTTTCACTCGTCCGCCAAAAATTGAGGGATAACTGGTAAGGTCTTCTACCGCTGTAACAGGGATGTTCAACTCTTCGATAAAAGTCTGTGTGCCACCCGTTGAATAGAGTTTTACGCCATTTTTATGAAGCAATTCAACAATCGGAGCGAGTCCGTCTTTATAATAAACCGAAATGAGAGCAGATTGGATTTTCTTGGATTCCATTGGGATTTGAAACGAGCCGATAGCCCGTGCTTGTTTGAAATAAGGTGCAAAATTAATACATTTATTGTTTTGTTAGTTATGAGATATGAGATATGAGTTATGAGCAATAAGTAAATATCTAACATTCAGTCAGTTAACATTTTTTTAAATAATAACTTAACTTCCCGAAAGCTCTTTTTACTTTCGGGAAGTTCCTCCACTCCGTCACTACATCACCAAATCACCATGACGAATATCGAAATAGAAAGAAAATACTTAGTGAAACATGACCTTTGGGAAGCCCTTATAAAACCCGCTGGTGAATATTACCGACAGGGTTATATGGTCAATGAAAAAGCTAAAACGGTACGAGTACGGGCAACGGAAAATCATGGGTTTATTACCATTAAAGGGCAAACTGATAATCCCGCCGTGAAACCCGAATATGAGTATCAAATTCCGAAAGCCGAAGCCATTGAATTGTTGGATGGTTTTACTGAAAACAATATCGAAAAACACCGTTACAAAATTACTTTTGAAGGAAAAACTTGGGAAATAGACGTTTTTCACGGAGCCAATGAAGGTTTGATTGTGGCAGAAATAGAGTTAAATTCGGTGGATGAAAACTATGAAATTCCCGAGTGGATTGACCGAGAAGTTACCCACGAAGCCAAGTATTTTAATGCGAGATTAGTAGCGTTTCCTTTTTCGATGTGGTGAAAAAACAAGGATATGAATT
>JANPGQ010000569.1:0-1946 GCA_031423975.1 Cytophagales bacterium
TTGACGCAACGTGACGTATTAGAATCGAGAATGGAATTGATTGAAACCCGCATGAAGCAAATGAATGTTTTGGTGAATACTTACCGAGCATTGGGTGGCGGTTGGAAATAGTGTACAAAAACTTATTAATATGGTTGCAAAAAAGGGATTCTTCGTATTGAATGAAGAACCCCTTTTTTACTCGAATATTACAACAATCAGACTAATACCATAATCATTAATCATAACTCTTAATAAGTAAATACTTTAAAACGAAACTTTATTCAAATAAAATACATTTCGTTTGCCGCCTTCTTGATCGTTGTTAATCTTCTGATAACCAGAGGCTATGAAGAAATTATTGTACCAAAAATCTATATTATCAGAAGTAGTTTGTTTTACTTTATCGCCCTCCATTTTTGTATCAATAGCTCGTGGTTGCGTATTTTCAACAACCTTATCAGCGTCAATAATTTTAGTAAAAATTTGTCCTTTATTACTGTATGAAAGAGTGATTTCATTACCTTTCACCGAGGCTTTCACTTTTTCGCTCAACTTCATTTCTTTAACGTCTTTTAGTTCAATGCTGTTATCCCAAAGTAAATTCCCTTTGGTGTCAAATGCCGCTACAATAGCGTGGGTATAGACCCAACCATCAAAGACTTGACTATTGTTGTAATTACGGTTTCCGTAACCCCAAGGTGAATAATAAGAACTAAAAGGTGAGTATAAACCATAATTACCATAGCCCCAACGATAAGGGTTGTAAAATGAGCTATATGGGCTACCAAAACTATTCCATGCACTATTTCCGAAACCGTAGGGACTGTAATTATTGTATTTGTAATCAGCATAAAAAGCCTCGGCAACCATGATGTATTTATCATCCTGTTTGATGATGTCATGTACTAATAGACGATAATCTAAACGTAAATCCTCACCCTTGTCTTTCTTGTCTTGAATCTTCTTTTCTTGTTTTTCACGCTGACGTTCAGTCATGAAATTAAAGAAGTTTTTAAACTCCGTAAAACTGTGAAATTTTACGTCAGTTGGTTCATTATCAATCAGTTTGGTAAAATAAATGCCTTGCGAAGTAGGTCCACGAGATGAGCCAATGGAGTTTTTGTGTCCGTAAGTTCCAAACATTACTTCTGTAGAATCTGATACCAAACTCATTCTGCCATTCATCATCGCAAATTCATTATCTGGATTCAGCACAAACTGAGAAATCATCTTGCCACCTTCGTCAAACGACTTCATCACCAATTGATAGTTTTTGCCTTTCGTTCCAACGGCATACGTTACATTCACCAAATCCGAAGTAGTGTCTAACTCCATAGATTGAATCTCTGCCGAATTTTTTAAAGCACTCGGCAAAACTTTGGTTTTGCGTTCTTCAAGATTGGTAAATAAAATAACGGGTTGTGCATTTACAATGCCACCGATAAAGATTGAAGAGTTAAGTGCTTGAAATTCAGACACTTCCATTCTTTCAACGGACATTATCTGATATTTTTCTATAAAACCAGGTCCAATATTTACTTTCACTACTTCGTAAACATTGCTTCTGTATCTACTAAAAAGCAAATACAGATTTTTGCCGTCAAAAGAACTTTTTACATAGTCCAAAGTGGCATCAATTGTTCCGTTTACCGTCCAAAGTTTATCTAAATTTGTATCAAAGCGAGTGAGGGAGTAATTGGTCTTATTGATTTGATTCAATACCAAAACGCCTTGTTCGTGGAGGGGAATAGTAAATAATTCCGTGTTGCTACTGCTATTGGCAAGGGGGATTTCTACTCTTTTGATGCTCTGAGAATGAGCTAATGTAATTCCTAAAAATAAGAATAATACAATTATTTTTGTGCGTTTCATAAATTTGCTGGTTATGTTAGGGATGTGCCAAACCAATAATAATATCAAACTCTTCGGGTTTTATTGCCCCAACTGAAAGCCGAGATTGTTTT
>JANPGQ010000570.1:0-4145 GCA_031423975.1 Cytophagales bacterium
GCTGGTAGTAGTAAAACCATTACGTGGTCGGTCAATAATACCAACCTTTTAAGCCCAAATATTGATATTTTGATTTCTTCTAATGGTGGAACTTCCTTCACAAACTTAGCCAGTAACACGCCAAATGACGGTTCTGAGACAATAATTATCCCAAGCGGAACAACCTTAAACGCCACCGCCAGAATAAAAATTGTTAGTACCAACAGCACAACGGCAGAATTTTATGATATTTCAGATACCAATTTTACGGTAATTGCTCCCACGGTTTGCCCACCTACAAACGCTACATTTTTAAGTATAAAAACAGGATTATGGAATGATTTGACGGTTTGGAATTGTGGAAACAGATTGCCTGACGTAACTGATACCGTAAAAATCGTAGCAGGTCATGTGGTTACTTTGAATGTAAATGCTTCTGTAAAAACTTTGAACGTTTTTGGGAATTTGACTTTTCAGGTGGGGAAGGTTTTGAGCTACTAAAAATTGGAGACAGCAATAATCGAGACAGGAGTAGAGGAGACAGAAAAAGGAGATGAGAAAACGGGAATTTCTGCCACATTTTCCTATCTCCATTTTTCCTGTTTCCCTTCCTCCTTTCAGAGTTCCTTCAACAACCTCTCCAAAGCATCCATGTCTTTAACCAATACTTCACGAGCCTTTGAACCTTCAAAAACACCCACAATTCCTGCGGCTTCCAATTGGTCAATTAATCTTCCTGCACGGTTATATCCTAATTTTAACCGTCTCTGTATCAACGAAGTAGAGCCTTGTTGATGGGTTACAATAAGTCTTGCGGCATCGTCAAAAAATGGATCTCTATTACTTGGGTCAAAGTCTGATTTTTCGTTTCCGCCATCGGCATCGCCTTCAAATTCGGGCAGCATATAGGCAGAATCGTAGCCTTGTTGGTTGCCAATAAAATTACAAACATCTTCCACTTCGGGCGTGTCCACAAATGCACATTGCAGACGAATAATTTCCGAACCTGTCGAGAGCAACATATCTCCCATACCCACCAATTGTTCTGCTCCACCCGTGTCCAGAATCGTCCGAGAGTCAATTTTTGACGTAACTTTAAACGACAAACGAGCAGGGAAATTCGCCTTGATTGTACCCGTAATTACGTTCACCGATGGGCGTTGTGTGGCAATTACCAAGTGAATTCCAATGGCACGAGCCAACTGTGCCAAACGGGCGATAGGTTGCTCAACTTCCTTGCCTGCTGTCATCATCAAATCTGCTAATTCGTCAATAACCAACACGATGTAAGGCATGAAAAAATGTCCTTTATCAGGATTCAGCCTACGATTTACAAATTTTACGTTATATTCTTTTATATTTCTACAACCTGCATCTTTCAACAAATTATACCGATTATCCATCTCAATACACAATGAATTAAGCGTATGAACCACCTTTTTTGTATCGGTAATTATGGCTTCGGCAGTGTTTGGAAGGGTTGCTAAAAAATGTCTTTCGATATGATTGAAAAGGGTTAATTCTACCTTTTTGGGGTCAACTAACACAAACTTCAACTGTGATGGATGTTTTTTGTATAATAACGAAGTCAAAATCATGTTCAAACCTACAGACTTTCCTTGTCCCGTTGCCCCTGCCATCAGTAAGTGAGGCATCTTGGCAAGGTCGGTCATAAAGATTTCGTTGCTAATGGTTTTGCCCAAAACAATCGGTAAATCTGCCGTAGATTTCTGGAATTTCTCAGAACCAATCACCATTCTGACTGGTACCATTTCACGATTTTTATTGGGTACTTCAATACCAATTGTGCCTTTTCCAGGGATTGGAGCGATAATACGAATCCCCAAAGCCGCTAATGACAAGGCAATATCATCTTCCAAATTCTTGATTTTCGAGATTCTTACCCCTGCATCTGGAATGATTTCATACAGCGTAACCGTTGGTCCAATAGTGGCTTTTATGGAGGCAATCCCAATTCCGTAATTCCCCAAAGTCTCCACAATTTTATCGGAATTAGCTTTCAATTCTTCTTGCGAAACATTTGGTTTTCCTGTGTCATATTCCTTCATCAAATCTAATGTCGGAAATTTGTAATGAGGTAAATCCAAAGTTGGGTCGTACAAACCAAATTTCTTCAATAACTCCTCATTAGCGGTATCTTTTTCATCTAAAACAATGGGTTCATCTTCCTCTTCGTCAATATGTTCGGGTAAATCAGAAGCGTTTTCAATCACTAAAGAAACCTCACCTTTGGGCGTTTTATTAGTAGTAGGAGTAATGACGGGAGGTAAATAAGGGCGAATACTTTCTTCATCATGGTTATCAAAATGAGGCACTGCCAAGTCTTCCAAGTCATCTTCTGGAATGGCTTTTAAATCCTCACGAACTCGTTGAATATTTTTAGCATTGGCAATTTCTTTATCGGTTTCTACTAAATTTTCTTCCTCATCTTCTTCATTTACGGCGTTCGGATTAGCATTTAATTTATCCGTAAGTATGCTCATAGAGTCAATGCCGTAGTAATAAACGATGAAAACAACCAAAACAAACAAAATCACCAAAATAGAAGCCCAACCAATAACATTATACAAAGATGAGTTAATAAAATAGCCAATCCCACCACAGATATTGCTCATAGTAGCCTGTGCATTAAGCATATATACAAAAAAACCAAAGAAGCAACTGAACCAAAAAAGATAGAAAAGCACTTGCCATGTAAGGCTTTCGAGGGCTAATAATTCACGTTTGAAGGTCAATTTATACCCTGCCACAAACAAGACTGGAATCAGCAAAAATGCTGACCAACCGAAGAGTTCAAAAATGAGAAAATGGGATAATTTTGCTCCATACAGACCAAAAGGATTGATAGGTACTTTCTTGCCTTTATTGGACATTGAAGCCAATGAATCAACTTCACTTTGGTCGGCATCGCCCGTAAAAAGATGCGAAAAGAAAGCGAAAAGCATGAAAAACGCTATCAACATAAACAGAATTCCAATCACGAATTTGAACTGTTCACTTTGGCTAAATGACTTGATATTGAAATTAAACGAAAGCTGCTTTTGGGGTTTTCGTTCTTTCGGGCGGTCAGGGTTCTTAGGGATATTCTTTGCCATGATAAGGATTTTCTCAATATGCCGTAAGGTAAGCAAATCTTGAATATAATTGTCTATAAACAAAGTTCGTAAATTTGAAGCGGATTTCAAACTAAAAACGTAGCACGGGACTTACGCAGCCAGAATCCTTTCTCGTGTAAAGACTACGTAGCACGGGAATCCTTTCCAATGTACACAATACGACAAAAACGGGAAAGGATTCCCGTGCTACGTTTTATTTCTTCAAAACAATTTTCTTCACCTGCGTTTCTTTCCCTTCCGAAATAATTCTTAAAAAATAAACACCATCATTTTGTAAACCTAAATCAAACACTGTTTCTTGATTTGGTTTCTGATTTTTTTGAGTTTGAACTGTTAAGCCCAATACATTAACTATTTCGTAGTCAGCAATATATGAATTTTTTATATAGACATATCTACTCGTAGGATTGGGGTAAATCAATGAATTTATAGGCTCTTCATTGGCAGTAATGATAAATTTTGAGGTGTTTTTCAAAACTTTTAAGCCGCCAGTGTTTGTACCTACAAGAATGTCAGGCACATAATCATTATCCAAATTTGCTACCGCCACCGACAATCCTCCACCGATTTGAACTTTACTATTTTTCCCCATAAAATCATCAAAAACCAGTGAGCTATCCGCCACAAATTTTGCCTGATTTTGGTCGATTAAATTTTTATAAATTCGTAAATATCCATCCCTCGCACCCGTAATTAATTCCTCTTTGCCATCGCCATTCAAATCCGCCATTGTGAGTGAGATTCCGCCGATGGTATAGTCTGAAATAATTCCGCCAAGTTCTTCATTTTCAAGAGTGTATGTAGGTTTTTCTTTTGTGCCAGTATTTTTATGAAATTCTACTCTACCACTACTTTTACCCAATAAAAGATCTTTTAAACCATCTTTATTGAGGTCAAAAAACAGCGGAGAATCACCGTTTGAAAGATATTTTATTTCGGGTAAAACTACTGCTTCGGATAGCTTCATATCATAAGCCTTTCCCTTAGCGGCATGGTTTGGAAAATAGCGAATACTTGCTCCCGTAAATG
>JANPGQ010000571.1:0-2703 GCA_031423975.1 Cytophagales bacterium
GCACCAAATCAGTGCCATCACTTGGTCTGATTATATTCAGATGGTGTTGGATTTATGCAAAACGGGCACAAAAATCCCAGACCTTCTCCCTCATCTCATTGACGATGAAATTTCTGAAAGCGATGCCATGTCTTTTATTGAAGAATTAATCTCTACGCAACTGTTAGTCAATGAGTTAGAACCCGCCATAACGGGTATTGAATTTACACAACAAGTCAGAAAAACGCTTTCTCCACAAGGGGATTTAGCGGAAATATTAGATAAAATTGAGCATTTGTTAGGCAATATTGACCAAAATAATTTTAACGAAGTAGCTGCCTATCAAGAGGTTATTGAAACCTTGAATGCCTTTGAAGTACCCTTTGAAGAAGGTAAATTATTCCAAACGGATTTGGTAAAACAATTCCAAGAAAATTCTTTGGGAAATGGATTTCAAGAAATCTTGTCGGAATGTTTTAATTTACTTAAAAATATAGCAGAAAAGCCTGAAAATCAAAAACTTAAAGATTTTAAAACTCGTTTTTTCGACCGCTACGAAACCAAAGAAGTATCCGTTTTATTTGCTTTAGATACGGAAACTGGCATTGGATATGGCGATTCTGGAAAAAGTAATAATACGCCCATTACAGATGGTCTGAATTTGCCTTCAGAGGTAAATCTAACCTTGAAATTCCAGCAAAATCCTTTCCAACAATATCTTTTTAAACTTTGGCTGGAGGCGTATAAAAAAGATGCTTATGAGGTTGATTTGGAAGAAAAAGATTTAACAAAATATCTAAAAGAAAATCATAAAACTGCCCCCACTTCTTCTATCATGTTTAGGCTCACGGGTGATGAAAACTTACCGATTTATTTGGAAGGAATAAGTGGTTCGAGTGCAGCGAATTTATTGGGAAGATTTGCTCATGCGGATAAAAATGTTTTGGAAATTGTGAAAGAAATCACGGATAAGGAACAAGCTAATAATCCAGATGTAGTTTTTGCAGAAATTGTACATTTACCCGAAAATAGAATTGGAAATATTCTTTTGCATCCTCCATTTAGACAATATGAAATACCATACTTAGCTAAATCCTCATTGGATGGAGAGCATCAAATTTATCTTGAAGAATTAATGGTATCGGTTGATTTACAGCAAGATAAAGTAATTTTGCGTTCCAAAAGATTGAATAAAGAAGTTATCCCGAGATTAAGTAATGCCCATAATTTTTCCCAAAACTCATTACCACTTTACAATTTTCTGTGTGATATTCAGAATCAAAATATTCAACAGAATTTTAATTTAGGCTGGAAAAGCATTGCTTCAAATACCATTTTTTCACCAAGATTGACCTATAAAAATGTAGTTTTGGAATTGGCATCTTGGTCTTTCAAAAAAGAAGATTTCAAGGCATTAATTGAGCATAAATCTGAGAATTTGATTGGGATGTTTTCTCAATTTAGCACAAAATGGAATCTGCCTAAACTATTCGTTTTAGCTGAATTTGATAATGAATTATTGGTTAATTCTGAAAATATTTTAAGCCTAAAAACATTTATTGATGCCATAAAAAATAGAGATAAAATAAACTTGAAGGAATTTTTCTTTGATGAAAAAAATAGCCCGATTAAAAATGCTAACGGTAAAGGTTTCACAAATCAATTTATTGCCTCGTGGATAAATGAAAATGATAAAATTCTATCCAACATAAATTCATCCGAAAGCCAAATTCAACGCAATTTTTCATTTGGGTCAGAATGGATATATTTTAAAATTTATACCGGAGCAAAAGGAGCAGATTTAATCTTGACCCAAGCCATAAAACCCTTAGTTTCTGAGTTGTTCGAGGAAGATTTAATATATGATTGGTTCTTTATTCGCTATGCTGACCCCGAAAAACACTTACGATTTAGAGTACGAATTAGGAAATTATCTGATTTTGGAAGAGTTTTGGAAATGATAAAAACTGCTATTCAACCACTTGAAAATGAAGGAATTATCTGGAAAATACAAACTGATACTTACCAACGTGAAATAGAAAGATACGGTTCGGATGTGATGGCATTGACCGAAATACTTTTTTGTAAAGATAGTACGGCAGTAATTGATATGCTCGACCAAACTTGGGGTGACGAACGTGAACCAATTCGTTGGCAATGGTGCTTGAAATTAATTGATGCCTATCTGACGGATTTTGGCTATAATCTTATCCAAAAACGAGATTTATTGGAAAAGATGAAAACCAGTTTTGCCAAAGAATTTAAAGTGGATAAAGCCCTCAAAATGCAAATTGATCAGCGTTTTAGGGATAATCGACAAGTCATTGAACGAGTTTTGAATAATGATTTAACCGAAACGCATGAATATGCTCTAATTTTAAAACATATTACCTCTAAAACTAACGGCATAGCAGATATTGTTCCCAAAATAAAAGCTATTAAACCCACAAATGAATGGGATAAATACCTTTCAGACACGATACACATGAGTGTTAATCGTACCATTTCAGACAATCAACGAACTCATGAATTAGTGATATACGACTTTTTATATCGGTATTATCAGGCAGAAATAGCGAAGGCAAAACCCAAATAATCAAGATTTTTCTTGGAATATTAAAATAATATACCCAATATTGCATTACAAATAGTTGTTATACTAAATATAATTACAGCAAATATATTTGTCATGCCAATATATCATCATCTCGGAAAAATACCTCC
>JANPGQ010000572.1:0-3911 GCA_031423975.1 Cytophagales bacterium
CTGATTTCTTAATTTTTACAAAATTACGGAAATTAAAGTTTTGAAAACTATTTGGGGAGTTAAAGATTAATATAAGATATTTGGATAAAATTAAAATCAAATGAAAAGAGTCGCCATCATTGGGGCAGGGATTGCGGGAATCGCTTCGGCTATTCGTTTGGCACATAAGGGCTATGCTGTTTCGGTGTTTGAAGCCAACGCTTACGCAGGAGGAAAATTAAGTAGTTTCGAGCAAAATGGTTATCGTTTTGATGCTGGTCCTTCCTTGTTTACTTTGCCTCAATTAGTTACTGAATTATTTGAATTGGTAGGTAAAAACCCCGCTGATTTCTTTGAATACGAGCAATTGAACGAGGTTTGTCGCTATTTTTGGGAAGACCAAACTCAATTGACTGCTTGGGCTGAACCCGAAAAATTTGCGAATGAAGTAGAAACCGTTACGGGTGAAAAAGCAGAAAAGATTTTACAATTTTTGAAAGATGCTGCTTTTAAATATGAAGTGTTAGACGGTCTTTTCCTTCAAGATTCTTTGCATAAATTATCTACTTGGACTTCTAAAAAAGCCTTGAAAGGTTATCTAAGTTTACCTAAATTAGGCATTTTTGGCACGATGAATGCTGCCAATGAAAAGCTGTTCAAAAACCCAAAAATCGTACAGCTTTTCAATCGTTATGCTACTTATAACGGTTCTGACCCTTACCAAACTCCTGCCACACTCAATATCATTCCTCATTTAGAATACAATATCGGAGCATTCTTCCCTAAACAAGGCATGGTTTCTATTACCAATTCTTTGGTAGCATTGGCAAAAAGCTTGGGCGTAAAGTTTTATTTTGAAACGCAAGTAGAGGAAGTTATCTTGGAAAATGACAAGGTGAAAGGCATTAAGGTGAAAAGTAAAAATGAAAAAAATGAAAAAAACTCACCACTCATCGTTCAAGACTGCGTTGTGTCCAATATGGACATCACTCACACTTACCGCAAACTTTTGCCCCATGCCAAGCACCCTAATTTTCTATTAAATCAGCCTAAATCAAGCTCAGGGGTAATTTTTTATTGGGGCATTAAGCAACAATTTCCCCAATTAGATTTGCACAATATTCTATTTAGTGAAAATTATCGGGAGGAATTCAAGACGATGTTTGAGGATAAAACTATCTTTCACGACCCAACGGTTTATATCAACATCACTTCCAAATATAAGCCTGACGATGCTCCCGAAGGTTGCGAAAATTTGTTTGTGTTAATAAATGCCCCTGCGAACGAAGGGCAAGATTGGGATAAAATTATTGCCGAAACCAAGCAAAATGTGATTCAGAAAATCAAGCGAACTTTGGGCGTAGATATTTCGGAACTGATTGAATGTGAGTCAATTCTCGACCCCAGAACGATTGAATCTAAAACGTCTTCGGCACAGGGAGCATTGTACGGAAATTCATCCAATAATCGTTACGCAGCGTTTTTGAGGCACGCCAATTTTTCTTCAAAAATCAAAAACTTATACTTTGTAGGGGGAAGCGTACATCCTGGTGGAGGAATTCCGTTAGCGTTGTCTTCGGCGAAGATTATGAGTGGGTTTTGTAGGCACGAAGACACAAAGGAAAATGGCTAATGAACTTATTAGTTGCTCGTATCTTGCGAGTACCAAATTAAGACTACTTATTAATCATCAAAATCTGAATAATAAACCTGAGAAAAATTCTCAACATGATAGACAATATTACTTGAAATTATAAATTGCTTATCCCCTCTTGTGCCTACGGGTGCTTGGTTATAACCATTTTTATACCATCTTAAAATATAATGAATTGAGCAAAATTTTCCTACTTTACCATTCTTTATTAACATTTCAATTTGAATATCTGAATTTGAATGAATTTTAATAGTATTTAGTTCTGTATTGCATGATTTCAATAATAAAATAACGTTTTCTCTGATTGATTCAGGTAAATCATTAGGCTGTTTTATTATATGTGTCAATAATTTAGTTCCCCGTAAACTATCGAGATGATTAAAGATATGCTCCTCATTATTAATCAAAAATTGCATAAAGTTCTCGAAACTTTTTTTATTCCTAATTAATGAACTATCTATTTTTTCTTGTTGACAATAAGAATCAAACAGTTGTAGCTCTTCCCCAAGTTCTTTACGCTTCTTATTTTTTATAAAATTATCATAACCTTGAGCGGAAATGATAATTAAAAAAAATATCCCTATTAAACCTAAAAATATCTTTTTCATTATTTATATGACCCTTGTATCGTTTGAGTAAATTTTACTAATGTACAAATGGCTTAGAGGTTCTATTTATATCATGTTGTGCATCGGAGACAACTATAATGCCCTAAAAACAAATGAGTAATGCTCTGATAGTCAAAACATTACTCATTTATCATTTATAATTCATCATTTCTTAAGCCACCGAACTAATCGCCTTCATCGCTCCCATCGCCTGACGAAGTGTATCGCCCACAATTTCGATTGAATGACTACGGATTGCTTTGTTCACTGCATTTAATGCACGGTTATCAACACCCATATCTTTACCATTGTTATAGTTTGTACCGATGATGTCAGTTTCAACTTTGGTCATAAAATCTGCCAAAAGTGGCTTGCAAGCATGGTCGAAAAGGTAACATCCGTATTCAGCCGTATCAGAAATTACGGAGTTCATTTCGTATAATTTTCTACGGGCAATCGTGTTGGCGATAAGTGGCGTTTCGTGCAATGACTCATAATAAGCCGATTGTTCGATAATTCCAGCCTCAACCATTGTTTCATAAGCCAATTCTACGCCCGCACGTACCATCGCAACCATCAAAAGACCGTTGTCAAAATACTCTTGGTCAGAGATTTTAACCGCTCCCGCTGGTGTTTTTTCAAAATTGGTTTCACCCGTTGCGGCTCTCCAAGTCAAAAGATTTTTATCATCATTTGCCCAGTCTTCCATCATCGTTTTAGAGAAATGTCCACTCATAATATCGTCTTGGTGCTTTTGGAACAATGGACGCATGATAGTTTTCAATTCTTCTGAAAGTTCAAACGCCTTGATTTTCGCAGGATTCGATAAACGGTCGAACATACCCGTGATACCACCTTGTTTCAAAGCCTCGGTAATGGTTTCCCAACCGTACTGAATCAATTTTGAAGCGTATCCAGCATCAATTCCTTTCTCAATCATTTTATCAAAACAAAGGATTGAACCCGTTTGTAAAAGTCCGCAAAGAATGGTTTGCTCGCCCATTAAATCAGATTTAACCTCTGCCACAAACGATGATTTCAACACGCCCGCACGGTGTCCGCCCGTACCTACGCAATACGCTTTGGCATAAGCCCAACCTTTTCCTTCGGGGTCATTTTCTGGGTGAACCGCAATCAAAGTTGGCACACCAAATCCACGCAAATATTCAGCACGAACCTCCGAACCTGGGCATTTTGGAGCAACCATTATCACCGTAATATCTTTACGAACTTGCGTTCCTTCTTCTACAATATTAAAACCGTGAGAATACGAAAGTGTTGCTCCTTGTTTCATCAAAGGCATCACCGCCGCTACTACCGCAGTGTGTTGTTTATCAGGTGTAAGGTTGATAACCAAATCAGCCGTTGGAATCAATTGCTCGTAAGTACCGATGGTAAAATTATTTTCAGAAGCACTTTTCCAAGACTGACGTTTTCCATCAATTGCTTCTTGACGTAAGGCGTAAGAAACATCTAAACCTGAATCACGTAGATTCAAACCTTGGTTCAAGCCCTGAGCTCCACAACCTACTACTACGATTTTTTTGCCCAAAAGAGCGTTTACACCATCTGTAAATGAACTTCCGTCCATAAATTCACAAACGCCTAATTGATTTAATTGCTCTCTGAGCGGTAATGAGTTGAAATAATTTGCCATGATTTTGTTTTTG
>JANPGQ010000573.1:0-1570 GCA_031423975.1 Cytophagales bacterium
TGAAACCGAACAGCGAATTTATCTACTGAATGCGTGGAAAGAGTCAAAATTATTTACCGAAGAAGAACAAGCGATTCTTGCCCTCACCGAAGAAATAACTTTGATAAGCAATCAAGTTTCGGATGTAACGTATCAAAAAGCCGCATCTCTTTTCAACGAGCATTATTTAGCACAAATTATTATGACAATCATAACCATCAATGCTTGGAATCGGATTGGGATTACTACTCAATTGCCATTTTAACATCTGTAATAAGGGCTTTTTCAAAGTAACCTAATATCTTGATTATGAATAATTTAAAAAGGCATATTTATAAGAAGTAAGACTTGTTTTCTCAATTTTGTAATTGCAAAAAGACAAAATTATAGATGAAACAAAATCTTACCCCAAACGAAATTAATCTTTATTATGAAGAATTACAAAGTAAACTCACTGATAGTCGTCAATTCAAAGGGAAACGTCACGAATTGGCGTTAGTTTTGACAACGATGCTTTTAGCCATATTGCGTTCAGTGGGTAAATTAAATGTATCAGTCATTCATCGTCAAATGTGTCGAGAACATGATTTAATCATAATTTCCTTGGGTTTGAAAAGGCGAAAGGTAGTTTCTGACACTCAATTTCGTCGTATTCTTAGTAGCGTAGATTATCAAACTTATAATGAATTGAATGATGCTCATTTTGGGGTTTCTATTACTGAGGTTTCAGGTGAATGGAAGGCAATTGATGGGAAAGAGATGCGAGGGAACATAGACGGATTATCAGGAAGAAAACGGGGAGAGAACGTGGTGAGAATGGTTTCTCATGAAGATAAACTAAGTCAAATAGTAGGATTTTATCATGGTCATAAAGAATCTGAAAAGACTGTGGTCAGGGCATATTTTCATAGTAAAACGGTCTTATATGGCTCGTATAGTTTTGATGCTCTGCATACGAGCATTGGTTTACTGGAGGAAATAAATCAAAAAGGAGGCATTTATTTGGCACAGGTAAAAAATAATCAAAAAGGACTGCTCAAAGAATGTATCCATATAACTCAACACATGATACCAGTTGAGAAATACGAAACTTTTGATAAGGCACATGGTAGAGAAGAACATAGGATTGGTTATTTATTACCTATGGATGTGAAAGCATTAGATGCCAAGTGGAATAATAGCAATATAAAGACATTACTGATTGTTGAGAGAAAAGTAAGGCGAAGTAAAAATGCCCATTTTAGCCATGAAATAGCATTTTTTGTTTCAAATAAAGAACTAAAAAAGAATGTTGGACTTGAATTATTTACTGCTGCCCGTGGACATTGGAACGTGGAATCAGACAATTACGTAAGAGATGTCACACTGGGGGAAGATGACATAAAATGTAAAGAAAGTTCTCGGATTAGGATGATTGCTTCGGCAATCAATAACGTCTTAAATAGAATACGATGTTTTGATACAGGTAATAATATAAGAGCATTTAGAGAAGAATTAATCTTCAATAGAAATTTGGCAATAGCCTGTTTATCAAGAACTTGAATAAGAATGAAAAAACCGTTCATCTGTAATAAAAATCCAAAAAAGAAGA
>JANPGQ010000574.1:0-2384 GCA_031423975.1 Cytophagales bacterium
TCAATTTACAGATTTTTCAAATAGCTTGAAAATTTATTATTTTTTTTGAAAAATTTATTTGAATTGTTGATTTTTGTAAAACTTGCAAAAACTAATTTGATTATTTGATATTTCTGATTTAATATTTGAATAAATGACAAAAATTAATTGAAAAATATGCTATTTTTATATGCTTTTTTGCAAAAAAATACAATTTAGGTTTAATGGGCTAATTTCAACAAATTGCACCTAACCAAGATTAAATTTTACAAAATCTTGAAAATGTATAAGACAGCATATTATTTGGTTAAATGCTATTTTTTCCAAAGAATTTTTTGTATATATTTGTAACGACAAAATAGAATAAACTACTTTTAGATAATAACGATACAATAAATTTTGTTTTCCATTGCAAAACAGAGTAAAAAAAAGGTATTTTATTGATTTAGTTATAAAAACAAAACATTTGCCACCAACACAAAGTAGATTGTTTTGTTTAAAGCCATAAATATTAAAACCATGACTAATTTCGAAAATAAGGGCTTGTACCGCAAAGAATTTGAACATGATGCCTGCGGTATCGGTTTTGTAGCCAATTTGAAAGGGCGAAAATCTCACCGTGTGGTGAATGATGCCATTCAGATGCTCATTCGTATGGACCATCGTGGTGCTTGCGGATGCGACCCTAATTCGGGTGATGGGGCAGGAATACTCTTGCAAGTTCCCCACGAATTTTTCTTAGAAGAATGTGCCAAATTGGACATTAATTTACCAGTTGCTGGTGAATACGGTGTCGGCATGACTTTCTTTCCGAAAGATGAAGACACTCGTAACGAATGTAAGGACATTATAGCACGCAAAGCCAAACGTTTAGGTTTAGACATTTTGGGGTATAGAGTTGTGCCTTGTGATAATTCTGAAATTCAAGGGGCAGAGTCGGGTGACACTGAGCCACAGATGGAACAATTGTTTCTGAAACGCCCAGCAACAATAACTGATGAAAAAGAATTTGAAAGAAAACTCTACGTTTTTCGTCAATTTACCGCTCGTATTATTAATGAAACAGTCAGAGGATTAGATAATAAATTTTATTTTACTTCATTGTCGGCTCGTACCATTATCTATAAAGGTATGCTCACAACGATGCAAGTCCCAGGCTATTTCTTGGATTTGCAACGAGAGGAGTTTACCTCTGCCTTAGCCATTGTTCACTCTCGTTTCTCAACAAATACCTTCCCTGAATGGAAATTGGCACAGCCTTTCCGTTTCATTGGTCATAATGGCGAGATTAATACCGTCAAAGGAAATTCCGCTTGGATTCAAGCTCAATCAGCCTTGTTTGCTTCGGAGGTATTCACGAAAGAAGAATTAGAAATGATTTTGCCAGTTTGTCAATTGGGACAATCAGATTCAGCGATTTTAGATAATGCCATCGAATTATTGTACATGAGTGGGCGTTCGCTTCCACACGTGATGATGATGTTGATTCCAGAAGCATGGGATGGCAACGAGCAGATGGAGCAGTATAAAAAGGATTTCTACGAATACCACGCCGCCATCATGGAGCCTTGGGACGGTCCAGCTTCTATCTCATTTACAGATGGAAAAATGATTGGAGCAACTTTGGATAGAAACGGTTTGCGTCCATCAAGATACTGGGTTACCAATGACGATTTCGTGATTATGGCTTCTGAAGCAGGTGTGTTGGATTTAGACCCTGCAACTATCGTTTCAAAAGGACGTTTACAGCCAGGAAAAATGTTTGTGGTGGATATGGAAGCGGGCCGCATTATTCCAGATGGGGAATTGAAAGAAAAAATCTGTCAGCAACAACCCTATGGTGAGTGGTTGAAAGAGAATAAAATAAAAGTTGAAGATTTACCAGCCGCTGGCTCAGAATATCGTACTCCTTTCGAGCGTGAATTATTACTTCGTCAGCAAGTTTTCGGATTCACTACCGAGGATTTAAGAGTATTGCTTTCGCAGATGGTTGAAACGGGAAAAGAGGCTTTAGGGTCGATGGGTGTAGATACGCCATTGGCAATCTTGTCTGACCAAGCTCAACATTTATCGTACTATTTCAAGCAATTATTTGCCCAAGTAACCAATCCACCGATAGATTCAATCCGTGAAAGAACAGTTATGTCGTTGCTTTCGGATATTGGTGGTTTAAGAAATTTATTATCTGAAACGCCAGAACATTGTCGTCAGATTGAAATTCGTCAGCCCGTTTTGACGAATCAAGAAATAGAAAAAATTCGTTGGATAGACCATAAAAACTTCCAAACCAAGTCAATTCACACTACTTTCAGAGCCAATGGCAAAGAAGGGGAATTGAAAAGAGCCTTGAATAGAATTTGTCAATAGGATAATTGCGTATCCATCATCAACGGCATCTTCGCAAT
>JANPGQ010000575.1:0-3208 GCA_031423975.1 Cytophagales bacterium
GAACAATGGGCGAAATTACTTCTACGAGTGCCATCAACTGTACCCAAATAGGCAGTATCTCCCCCACACAAATCATCAAACCAAGCCACTTCCACCACACGCTGTTCTGTTCGGATACCAACCTGTTTTATTGTTTCTATAATCATTTGTTTTTAGTTATTTGTTAATGGTTATTGGCACTTTAATTATTTGATTATCAATAAGTTATAAATAATTTGACTAACCTTGGCTGGGTTTAACCCCAAGTGGAACTGCCAACCAGCGTTCAAAATGTTTATCATTCACAACTCATTACTATTTATTTAATCGATACCATTCAATATTTTTCAAGGCAGCACGGCGATTAACCTTTTCGCTTGGGGGATAATTTTTGGCTAAATAATCTAAAATTTTGGGTTCAGATTCTCCCAAATCCCATAGTTTTTGTTTTTGTTGCATCCAACGGATTTTTTCAAGCCAGCCTTGTCGGTCGGTATGAAATTGAGTGATTAATTTACTGGAATGACAACCCGTGCAATTGGCAATCACCAAGTTCAGATGTTCAGAGACAACCAAGCCCGTACTTTCATCAATTTTCACTAAACTATCAGATTGTATGTATTTAGGCGTAAGATTATTTTTATCAAAATCTTTTTGAAAACCTAAACTCATAAAGAAATATCCTACAAAAAGCAGGGCTAATATTTTATGGATATTTTTCATTTTAAGCAATTTTTACCGCAATTCTATGACACGAATTATTGAGATAACCCCCTGGATTCCATGCGGGTATGACCATTGGTTGAGCAATGCCGTTACTATCAGTGGCTTTTGCCCAAACTTCGTAATACCCTTTTTGGGGAAAATCTATTTTAGCAGACCAATGTTGCCAAGCTAATCTGTTTTTGGGCTTTTGTAATTTGCATCTTTGCCAAGTTGCTCCAAAATCTATCGAAACATTCATTTCGGCTACTTCAAAATCTCCCGCCCAAGCGTGTCCACGTACATCAAGAGACTGTTTTTCGGTTAAAATTGCTCCTGTTTTTGGATAAGTAATTAACGATTTTACGGGCATTGATTCAATAATTTTGAAATCACTATCTGCCAATTTTCCTCCTGCTTCAATCGGATATTTGGGGACACGATAACTGTGTCCCGTCATTTTTTCACCGTCATGAACTTTATTTCTAATTACAATTTTTGTGAGCCATTTCCCAGAAACCGAAGCAGGATAACCTCCCACCACCAATCGTAATGGATAGCCATGCAATAGTGGAATATCCTGCCCATTCATTACCCAAGCCAAAAGCGTTTCATCTTCGAGGGCTTTCTTCATTGGTACGCCTCTGGAAATGGAAGATTTTGTGGGGTCATTGCTCAAATGCGTATCTTTTCCGTAATAGCCAATATACACAGCATCATCTTTTATGCCTACACTTTCCAGCACATCACGCAAGCGTACTCCCGTCCATTCTGCACAACTCACGGCTCCGTCTTGCCACTGATTTCCAGCGGTTTGGGGCGTAAAACCAGAGCGACCATTTCCCCCACATTCCATCGTGATTTGATAGGTATAGGTTTTGAATTTTGTTTTTAAATCATTGATTGTAAATACTTTGCGAGTTTTCGCTGATTCTCCTTCAATTACTAATTCCCAGTTGGAAGCATTGATATTTTCGGGCAAATTTCCGTTATTTCTCACAAACATTTTGTCGGCGGGCGTAATGGCATCGTCCAACAAATGTGGGGGTGTTTCGATGTTCAAAGGGCGGTCATTGAGGAGCATCATTTCCTTATTTTTCCCTTCTGGCAAATCGGTTTTATTAAATGCTTCTTCTCCCAAAATGGAGACATTTTGAGGAATATTTTCAGCAAAAACTACCCTACTTCCAAGCACAGAAGCGAGTCCCAAGACACTTTTTTGAATAAATCCCCGACGATTATTATTGGTTTGCATAGGTACTTAAATTTGAAAATGAGTAACGTAATATAAAGATAATAGGCAAATAATAACCCAAATTCCAACCGCTTGAATTACCACTTTTTGCCCAATTGATTTGATATTTGCGAGCGAAATTCCAGAGCCAATTAAAAATAAACTGACCACCATCATTTGTTTTGATATTTTGTATAAAACGGTATAAATGTCAATAAAATTTGGGAAAAAACTAAACAAACACGAAGCCAATACAAAACCAATAATAAAGGTGGGTATTTTGAAACTTTCTCTGTTTTCAGTGAAGCCCAAAACTAAGAATAATGAAACTGGAATTATCCATAAAATACGGAGCATCTTAGTAATTGAAGCTATTTTAAGGGCAACTTCACCATACTTTGCCGATGCTCCTACCACTGAACTGGTATCATGAATAGCAATAGCTGCCCACGTACCAAATTGCTCTTGTGTTAATCCCAAGTAATGCCCAATGGTTGGAAAAATGATTAATGCAATGGCATTTAGTAAGAAAACTATTCCCGTCGACACTGATAATTGATTAGAATCTGCCTTAATTACAGAACCAATTGCCGCAATAGCACTTCCCCCGCAAATGGCTGTTCCACTGGCAATTAGCAAGGTTATTTTGGAATCTAATTTCAATAATTTACCCAATAAAATTCCCCCTCCCAATGCGATTAAAACGAAAATAGTGGTTGTGCCAATATTCTGTTGTCCCGCCTTTAATAAAACTTGAATATTGATGCCAAATCCTAAACCAATTACGGAAGTTTTGAGCAAATATCCGCCCCATTGATTAGTGAAGTTCATGACAGGATTCCCAATAATTAAGGCAAAAAATAAACCCAGTAATAATGCCCAAGTTGAGTTTATGAAAGGGAATAAACAGATAGTTATTAAAAGGGCTAAAATAAATTTTTGTGGTTTCATCTCGCTCAAAGTTCATGGTTTATTTTGAAACAACCAAAAATATTTACCGTAAAGCTCTAAAAATACGTAAATAATTGTATTGATGAAAGAATAATTAGAACTATATGAACATTTATTCAAATATAAAACTATTTAATAGGTAGATTAAATAGGATATTATAAATTTGAAATTATATCAACAAAATTACTTGGAAATAGTTGGACTCAATAGGCTCATTTAGAATGATACATTAAAAAAAAGAATTTAAATAAATCAAAAATACTTTATTTGTATAAAATTTTCTTTATTAAATTATATTTCTAATTTTGGACTTTGATACCATTTCCACTTTAAACAATCAA
>JANPGQ010000576.1:0-2766 GCA_031423975.1 Cytophagales bacterium
CAGAAACACTCACCAGCGTATAAGCAAAAGTACCCGCAGTACCTGTTGGTCCCGCAACTGTTACTGAATTTCCCGAGATTGTCGTTACTGTTAAATCTGTTCCTCCATTTATTTTATAAGTAAAAGTATATGGTGCTGTTCCGGTGGCTCCTGTAAAAGTAATATTAGGTGATGACGTACCTTGGCAAACGGTTATTGTTCCACCAATGGAAGCTGTTGGTAAGGGATTAACCGTAATACTTTTTGTTGCAGAATTAACACAACCATTTGCATCCGTAACAGAATAAGTAATTATGGTATTCCCAGCAGAAACACCTGTAACCACACCACTGCTACTTACTGTTGCATAAGGCGGAAGAGCAATCCAATTTGATGAAACTGCCGTTGGAGCAACACCTGTAAGGGTAGTAGTTGCATCAACGCAGACAGAAGAGTTTCCTGTAATACTTACGGCTGGCAAAGCATTTACGGTTACAACAATATTATAAACTATACTTTCGCAACCCGTTGAAGTATTCTCTATGACCAAAGTAGCATTATAATTCCCCGCTGCAATCGGAGAAACAGTAGGAACTGTGATTGGAATATTACCAAAAGATCCAAAAGAAAACGATTGATTTAAAGCATCTACGAATCCTTTCGCTTCTGCCGCTGCATCAAAATTCAGTGAATAAACATTTGGCGTACCAGTCACTCCACTATAACTCATATTAGTAGTAGCAGTTCCAAGGCATACCTGTGGATTAAGATTTGGTGTTAAAGCAGGTAATGGATTTACAATAACTGCCTTAGTTGCAGAAACTGAGCAACTTGGGGAAGAACCATAAGAAGCGGTATATTGTGTATTTACAGTACCAGCACCTGTTCCTGTAATTAAATTTGTTGCATTAGTCGTTGGGCTTGAAAGTGTCCCGAAACTCCCACCACTTGTAATCGTCCAAGCATGAGATAAACTCGGAATAGACCCCGTAACGCTACCAGTTAAAGTAACCGCATCATTTACACAAATTGATGGAGAAGTCGGTGCAATACTCGCAGCAATAGCAGGATTACATTCTACTGTTCCTGCCACTGTAATTGTTTTTAAATGTAAATCTCCCCCCGAACCATTAAATCCAAATATTTTAAAAGTTACGGTTTGAGTTGTAACAAGTGGAGTAAAGGATGCCCACACTTCTGGTAAACCTGCATTACTACAAGTCCCACTTGTACCTGGTGTTAAACTTATACCATTCTGAACAAGAGGTCCTGCACCCTCATTATAAGCATATCTCACGACAGTCGGACCACCACTTGGTGCTCTCAAATTTGCTGTAAATCCTGTTATATTCAGTCTATAACCAGCTTTTGGAGTTATGGTAAACGAAACATAATCACCAGTTCCATCAGCACTTGCGATAGTTGTAGCTGTTGTTGTTACAAAACTTGATGCCCCAAAACCATCAGTTGAACCAGTACACGTTGAAGGTACAGCTAACCCCGAACCTCTGGTTAAGCTACTACTCGTAGTATTGCTATTGACAAAAAACGGAGTTCCCGAACTATTATCGGTATATTGATAAATTTGAGCAAAGCTGCTAAAACCAAGCCCCAAGCCTATTAAAATAAATAAGAGGGATTTCAGACGTAATAAAAATGTTTTCATACAATTAGTAATTGGAAAATTAACAAGACTATATATTTAGAAAAAAGACGCTAAGGGAACACTAAGCAGATGCCTGTCGGCATACCGAAGGAGATACTCCATAAATTTTGGAGAATGAACGACTGAAATAGTTGGCATCTGAATAACCAACTTTATTGGCAATTTCATAGATAGGATAATTGGTCTGAACCAATAGCTCTCTTGCCTTTTCGAGCCGTATTTGCTTGATAAAATCAGAAATGGAAAGCCCTACAGCTTCCGACAACTTTCTGTGAATGTGTGAACGACTCATCCGAAGAGCATAACAAAATTCAGTACAACCGAAGGTCTCATCGTTGTAATTGTCTTCAATAATAGCTCGGGCAACGTTTAAAAAATCGGTATAAATTGGTTTCATAGGATTTAAAGTTTTACTATTAATTTGTGTATTAATTACCTAATAATCAGATATTTCATATAGTTATATAATGATGTTTTTCGTATGAAAGTAAGGACACAAGGTTACCGTCAAAATTATAGCTACAATTTTTGAAAGTGCAAGCATTAAGAGTTTGTAAGGAGAATGTGTTCGACTTAATTAATAGTTGTGTTTCCCAAAAAATTTCGACGAATTCATTTTTTGTTTGATAAGTATTTGAAACAAATTAGTGATTTGCAAATACTGTTAGTGGTTGTTTCGATATAGTCAATACAAAATAATGTGAATATTTTTGCTGACTCAATTTTTAAAAGTTTTCCGTTTAATAAATCATAATGGATACAAATATGCGATTAACATAAGATAATACATCTTCACTAATGCTGTATTTATTATTCGGTAACAATTTTCAGGAATAGATTTAATGATTTTAAATTATCATTTGTTCATTTTGAAAAATTAAAGGAGAATTTAGTTTGAAGAAAGTGTCTTTTCAGTTTTAGATGTAAAATTTTAATGATAAGTTTTTTTGTAATAATCAAATTGAATTTTATATTTTTTTAGAAAAAAATATAAAATTTCAATTTACATTTTCAAAAATGATATTACTAAATAATTAGTTTTGGGCTTCTAAAACTGTCTAAATTATGAAAAGCAATAAATCAGCAGGTTGATGCGTAAACTTCTCCAAAGTTTTTTTACT
>JANPGQ010000577.1:0-9540 GCA_031423975.1 Cytophagales bacterium
AGCCAGCTTATGCCCTAAATGGAGGAAATTATTTAGTGAAATTACGGTCTTCGGCGGGCGAGAAGCAGTTCAGATTTAATGTTAAAAATGATGATTTTTTGTAGAAAAATTTGAAAATTAAGTATAATAAAAAAAGCCTAATAGTTTGAATGTCAAATTGTTAGGCTTTTTTATTTTCCCTCAATGCAACAACGCATAAATCAGTAAATAAGCCACTACCCCCGCAAAATAACCGATTAGTGCCGTGAACGAAATTTTGCGAACATACCACATAAAATCAATTTTCTCCATGCCCATCACTGCCACACCCGCCGCCGAGCCAATAATCAAAATACTTCCCCCCGTACCCGCACAATAAGCCATGAATTCCCATATTTTAGAATCGGCAGGAAAGGATGCTAAATCATACATCCCCATCGAAGCCGCCACCAAGGGAACATTGTCAATCACGGCAGAAGCCAAACCAATGGCAACTACGATAACGTCTTGATTGCCAATGGTTTTATCCATCCATTGTGCCAAACCTGATAGTAAATGTGTTGATTCTAAAGCCCCAATTGAGATAAGAATTCCTAAGAAAAAGAGAATACTTGAGGTATCAATTTTGCTCAAAGCATGAGCCACCGTAAACGGATGTTTTTCCTCCTCATCTTTTTCTGAATGTAATATTTCTGAAACTACCCACACAATGCCCAAACCCAACAAAATGCCCATATAAGGCGGTAAATGCGTAACGGTTTTGAAGATTGGAACGAATAAAAGAGTACCTATACCCGTCAAAAGCATAATGACTGAGTTTTGGGTTTTGATGCCTAATTGATGTATTTCTCCGTCCGAATCTTCATCAATTTCATTCTGTTTTACAGAACCTTTCATCTTGAAAGTCAGATAGATAAGGGGAATTAAAAGTGAAATCAAACTCGGAATTAATAAGGTTTTCATGATGTTCACGGGCGTAATTTGTCCGCCAATCCAAAGCATTGTGGTAGTAACATCTCCAATCGGCGACCAAGCTCCACCCGCATTGGCAGCAATGATAACTACCCCCGCAAATAGCTTGCGGTCATCGGGATTTTTAATCAATTTTCGCAAAACCGACACCATTACAATTGCGGTAGTGAGGTTATCCAAAATAGCCGATAAAAAGAAGGTTATCAACGAAATGAGCCATAATAATTTTACCCGATTTTTACTGGTAATTCTATCCGTTATCAATTTAAAACCTTCATGAGCATCAATCAATTCAACGATAGTCATTGCTCCTAAAAGGAAGAAAAGTATCTCTGAAACACTGGCTAAATGATGTGATAACTCGCCTATAACGACATCTGGTTCGTTTGCTGAAACAATATAAACCGTCCAACACAATACGCCCGTAAGCAAAGCAGTAGCTGTTTTATTGATTTTGATGGGGTGTTCGAGGGCAATAGCTAAATAGCCGATTACGAAAATTAGGATTAAGAGGATTTGCATGATTGAAATACTTTTGTGATGAAAATGTAAAGATAGAACCCATGGTTAATCAATCCATTCAAATAAGTATTTTTCATCAAATTCAATGTCGAATTTCTATATATCGCCCCGCTGGGGCTAATTTTCCATAAAAACCTTTTTTTTCTTTTCTATCCCATCTATCAGTCCTAACTTTGCACAATTTTTAGGGGCAAATTGTCCCAAAGTATTTTTCATTAAATAAAATTGTACAAAAATGAGTTTAACAGTATCGCTCGCCGACCGCATTAATGCACTGGAAGAGTCTGCAACCCTCGGGATGACCAAAAAAGCCCGTGAACTTGCCGCTCTGGGACACAAAGTTATTAGCCTTTCAGTAGGCGAACCCGATTTTAAAACCCCTAAGTACATTTGCGATGCCGCCAAAAAAGCCATTGATGATGGTTTCCACGGGTATTCGCCCGTAGCTGGTTATCCTGACCTTCGCAAAGCGATTGCCGATAAGTTAAAACGTGATAATAATTTAGAATGGAATCCTGAAAATATCGTGGTTTCTACGGGTGCAAAACACTCTTTGGCAAATGTCATTTCTACCTTAGTAAATCCAGGGGAAGAAGTAATTATTTTCTCACCGTACTGGGTTTCATATTCTGAAATGGTAAAATTGGCCGAAGGACATACGGTGATTGTAGATGGTGCTTTTGACAATAATTTTAAAGTTACGCCTGAGCAATTTGAAGCTGCCATTACGCCAAAAACCAAATTGGTTATGTTTGCGTCGCCCAATAATCCAACGGGTTCGGTTTATACGGAAGCAGAATTGAGAGCCATCGGGGCAATTGTAGCCAAGCATCCAAACGTGTATATCATGGCGGATGAAATTTATGAATATATCAACTTTACCGAGGGTGGTCATTTCTCAATTGGGTCAATTCCTGAAATCAAAAACCAAGTAATTACAGTAAATGGAGTGGCAAAAGGACACGCCATGACGGGTTGGAGAATTGGTTTTATTGCGGCTGCTAAATGGATTGCCGATGGCGTAGAGAAATTGCAAGGACAAGTAACTTCGGGTACAAATTCAATTGCTCAAAAAGCTGCCGTAGTGGCATTTAATGGACCTTTGGAAGAAGCCTATAAAATGAAAGATGCCTACAATCGCCGTAGAGGATTGGTAGTGGGTTTGTTGCGTGAAATTCCAGGATTCAAGGTAAACATGCCCGACGGAGCGTTTTATGCTTTTCCAGATATTAGTGCATATTTCGGAAAATCGGACGGTACTACCACCATCAAAGATTCGGATGATTTCTCAATGTGGTTGTTGGACGGTGCTTTTGTAGCAACGGTGGCGGGTTCAAGTTTTGGAGCTCCCAACTGTATCAGAATTTCAACGGCAGCCGCAGATGAGCAATTAGTTGAAGCCTGTGAGCGTATCAAAACCGCAGTAGCTACTTTGAAATAAGAAATGCGTATTTATACTAAAAAGCCTCTTTCCGTACAGAAAAGAGGCTTTTTTGATGAAAAATTATTTAGATTATTCATCCTTTTCAAATACAAAGGCTGGATTTTCTCTTTGTTGAATTCTATGACGTAGTAAATCATAATCGTTTGGTACTATAAATTTACAGCCCGAAAATTTGTATCTATACATAATAATGGCGGTTTCTACTTCTGAATAATTCTGAAAAGAGTAGGCTGTATTTGCCCATTCTTTATAATAATCTTCATCATCACTGTCGCTTTTATGACGAAAAGTATCCAGATATCCTTTCATATCATTGGTTAACGAAAAACTGTATTTTATCAAATTATAATGCCTTCCAAAAGCGTCATCCGTTAATTGATTGATGATAGTATTTCGTTGTTCAGGCTGGTTTTCAAGGGCATACACAATGGCCTGATACACACGAGGCTCTTCATTATTTGGCTCTAATAAGTAGGTCTTCTCTAAGAGTTTTTGTGCCTTGTCAAACTCTTTATTTTTGGCGTATAACATCGCCAATTGAATCAAATTGCTTTGGCGTTTTGGAGCAATTGCCTGCACTTTTTCATAAATTGTGATGGCTTCGGTATTATTTTTTTGTGCTTCCAACATATTACCATAAAGAATTTGTAAACGGGCGTAATCTGGATGTGCTTTTATTTCGGAAGATATTACATGGTTCGCTATTTCAAAATACCTTTTTTTCGTAGCTTCTGGTACTGGATTGTTTGCAACGTCATTGGCAAGATTTGCTAATTGTTCTGCAATTTCCTGTTTGCCAATAATTGCCTTTGGGTATGCCTGTGCGTAGGTTTCTATCACTTCTTCCAACGAACCCGCATTGTATGCCTTCACGATTTCTTGATTGGTTTGATAGGCTTGTAGGCAGGTAAATTTTAGGGTAAAAAAGGTTGAAATAATAACGAAAACCGTAATGGCGAAAGTGGTCGGTGGGGACATTGGCCACGGGGCTAACGGCTGGGGAGGTGGGGAAACCGACCACGGGGCTGTGAAATTAATAAATCCAATCACAATCATAAACGCCATCAAACTTAAAAGGTTATCAAAGAGTGATAAATTTCCGATAAAATAAGCCATTAGAAAACCTGAAATGATAATTTTTACGTTGATATTCAGACGATTATCTTTTTTCCAAAGCCGAAATAAAACTGCCCCCCACAAGACTAAATAAGTCAAAAGCCCTATGACTCCCCCGTTGATTAGCCATTCTAAAATAACGTTATGCACACGGTCGTACCAAGCGGCATCGTTATACATTTTTGGGTTGAAATATTGAGCGTAAGTATAATGATAAGTCTCTTGTCCCCAGCCCAAAAAAGGCTTGGATTTTATGCCATCTATGGCTACTTTATAGTTGTTAAGCCTTGATGCTAAGGTATTTATGCCGTTATAGCCAGTAATATGTGTAATGCGATACAACACTGCATTTTCTTTAATAAAAGAGGTTTCTCTCACATAAAAAACTACTGTCATTATGATAAATAACCCTCCTAAAATACTTATTGAAATTTGTTTAAGTATTCGTTGTTTCGATTGAATGAGGCTTAGTATCAACATAAATCCCCCTCCTAAAATTAAACCAATTAATGAACCACGAGCGGAGGTTTTGATGAAACAGAAAGTATAAGTTATCAAGAAAACTGCTGAAATAATTAATAGTAAAATGGACAAAATAGGTTTAGATTTCCGCATCGGTAAAATCCACTCGCTCACTAATATTCCCACCACAAAAAATCCCAAAAGTAAGTAAGAAGCTAATTGATTGGCATTTCCAACTGTCCCCACCGCTCGCCCCGAATTGATGAGAATATCCTCTGCATTATATGTTTGAAGAACTGCTTTTACTGAAACAATAAAAGCAATGACTGATAATGAAATTCCGAAAACGACCCATCTTTTAGGCGAATTGATGATGGATGAAATCACTAAACAGTAGGAAATTACGCTGAGATACATCATTAGCCCTGCCATTCGCTCAAAATTTGAAAAGATACTCAAATAAGGATTTACGCCCAACACATCCACCAACATCAACACAGCCGTAAACCCCAAAAGAACCAAAGTAATCGGTGTTCTGCGTGGACGGAATGATGAATCCTGCACGATAAGAATTAGCCACAAACCCAGTATGATTTCTGATAAAAACCGAAAGAAAAGTCCCTTCTCACTGTCGTAGGGGAAGAAGAGTTTTTTCTGATAAATGAGTGGCGTTGCAGTGGTCAATAATAAAAGCCCGTAGATGATTCGGCTCATAATTTTAGGAAATATCATGTTGATTATCTAATAATGATTGATTTTATGGTCAAAATTAAGGCAAATTTCTGGGGATTTTCTCCCCAATATTGGGGGTTTCTTGGATAAAATATTTTAGCAAACTTTGCCTTTGGGAAATTTGAACGGAAAAAATATTTAGTAAAACCTCCTAAAAATAACCTATTGTTGGGCGGTAATATAAGTAATTCAAAATGATAGTCAATGAAAAACTTATTTTACGGTAAAGAAAAAAAATCTTTTACCGAAAAATAAATAATATGTATCAATAGCCTGATAATCAAGTAGTTTGGTAGCTGGATGGTAGGAAATATACGCAAATATATTTGAGTGAAGAATATCATTCGAGATTGTACTTTTTCATTTTTGGTATCAAATTATCACAATTAACAATTTTTTGTATGAAAAATTCCTTTACTCAACCTGCTTTTAAAGAAAATAAAAGTAGAGTTTTATTACTAATTACGGCTATTTTGCTGGTATTTAATACCTTCGCTAAATTACCCCCACCACCCACTCCAACTGTTGTGGTTACACTACCATCAGGAGCAAACTGCTACTCAAGCCTGACTGCTTCGGGATGTGCTGTGGGTAATACTGTTTATTGGTATAATAATTCTTCTTATTATAACACTGGTACAACAATTACTGCCAGTAGTTCAACGCCACTTTATTTAACTGCCAAATGCTATGATAGCGGAACAGGGACTTTTGGTACTGCAAGTGCAGAGAATAAGGTTTTCCCCGCTGGTTATACAGAACTTTCACCTAAAACTACTCAAAGTCTTTGTGCGGCTGTTACATCAATTCTATTCAATGCCAGTTCGGCAACTTCGGGATTGACTTATCAATGGAGAAAAGCATCTTCTAATGTTTCGGGGGCTACCGCTTCAAGTTATACCGCTACGACTACTGGTTATTATGATGTAGTAGCTACTTCTGGCTCTTGCTCTTATACCAGTCAATCCGTATCGGTAGTTAATGCTCCTCTACCCATAATAAATAATTACATCTCTGGCTCTTGCGGAAGCAAAGTGTTATATATGTATGTTTCTAACGTGAGCGGAGGAACATTTCAATGGAAATTGAATGGAGCAAATATTAGTGGTGCAACATTGTCCTCGTATTCTGCACCGATTGCATCAGTGGCAGGAAGTTACACAGTTGATTATACCTCTGGAAGTTGTGTAACTACATCCTTACCTGCATATTTACTCCCAACCATAACTCTTACTCCAGCCGTTTTACCCGCTTGCAGTGCTACTCTAACATCAACAGGATGTCCAGCATATACATCTTGGTTTAAATATAATGGAAGCAATTGGGTATATGAAAATTCTACATACGGTTCATCTGGTTCATCTTCTTATACTTTCCCAGTCTCTACCACCGCATCTGACTATAAGGCAATGTGTGAATATAACACCCCTTATTGTGCCGAGGCAGCCAGTAATATTGTAACGGCTATTCCAACTAACTATACTACTATTAGCCCAGTTAGTCCTTCTGTTTGTAGTACAGGTAGTGTATTATTAACTGCCAATTCTACTTTCTCTGGGCTTACTTATCAATGGAAATTGGGGGGGGCAAATATTTCAGGAGCAACGTCCTCTACCTACTCTGCCACCACGGGCGGAAATTATTCAGTAGTTAGTACAAACGGTTCTTGCAGTTTTACCAGTGGCAATGCGGTTGTTACATCAGTTACTGCTCCAACTATCAGCATCACTTCGTCAGTGAGTAGTCCTGCCACAATTACCAATGGACAGAGCCTTGTATTGACTTCCAATGGTTGTACTGCCAATGGCGGTACTGTTCTCTGGTCCACGAGTGAAACAACAAGTACCATTACCGTAACACCGTCCACTAATGCCAGCTATACTTTCACCTGTACCAAAACACCGTGCGTAGTAACCAGTAGTGCTTTTGTAGTAAACGTCAGTCCACTTTTACCACCCACGATAACATCAACATCATCCACAACTTGTACAGGTACGAGTGTTACCATCACGGGAACTTGTTTGGGTGGAAGTACCATCACTTGGAATACATCTCCCGTTCAAACTACTTCAGCAATAACGGTAAGCCCTTCTGTTACAACTACTTATGTTGCAACGTGTACTTCAGGAGCAGTAACCAGTAGTGCTAGTATTAGTATTGGAGTTTTCAACGGAGCAATCACCAGTCTAAGTTCAGGTAATTGGACAGATGCCAGCACGTGGTCTTGCAATTGTATTCCAGCATCCTGCAATGATGTAACGGTGGAGTTGGGGCATAACGTGATGATACCGCCAAGTTTGACGGGCAGATTGAAAAATTTAACCGTGAAAGGAAGTGTAGATATGAAAAATTTGAGTACCATGAAAATGAAATAATAACAAAAAATATAGGGGAGGGGCAGATTTCACCTTTTGATAATCTGACCCCCAATTCCCATATCTAAAGTAAAATCTTATCTCAAAAACAAAAAAATTATGACCAGACCAACACCGCATTTTTGCGACATCACCAACGATAAGTTGCACCTTATTAGAAGTCGAAAAAAAATATTGCTCAAAGAAATAATTATGTTTCGTGGGCAAATCAATTATACCTCAATTCACCTACTAAGTGGCAAGGTTTTACTCGTACCCCGAACTATCAAAATCTTTGAAGGACTCCTGAGCGAATATGCCTTTATCCGTACTCATAGGGCCTATTTAGTCAATGAAATCCATCTGAAAGAATACGATGTAGTGAATAATTGCGTGAAACTGAGTAATAATATGACCGCCTTGATTTCGAGGAGGAGAAAGGAGACCTTTGTACATCAGATTATTTGACCTTTGACTTTGTGAAAATCAGAAACATTCCTTACCTTTGCAGTCCCAAACAAAAATAGTATATGTGGCTGGGCAATCTGAATTTAATAATTTATTGTTAATCAGACCTTTAAGGCTACCGCTGGTTATTTTTAAGGAAAATAAAATCAAAATTTTCAACAAGTCAAATTTCAAAAAATGAACGATTTAATTAAGTTCGTAGAAGCTGAAAATGCTGCACGCCGTGCAGATTTGCCCGAATTCTCAGCTGGTGATACCATTAATGTATATGTGAAAATCCGTGAAGGTGCTAAGGAGCGTATTCAGGTTTTCCAAGGAACAGTTATCCAACGTCGTAACGCTGGTGCTGGTGAGTCTTTCACTGTTCGTAAAATCTCTAACGGTGTTGGTGTGGAAAGAATTTTCCCATTGCTTTCTCCAAACATTGATAAAATCGAAGTATTGCGTAGAGGTAAAGTTCGCCGTGCAAGATTATTCTATCTACGTGGAACACAAGGACGTAAAGCTAAGGTTAAAGAATTAATCAAGAAAAAAGTTAAGTAATCAATTGATTGCCAACTACATAAGGAGTCGCTCAGAAATGAGCGACTTTTTTTATGCCCGTTCGTTAAACCTTTTCTATTCATACCTTATCAAAGCAACAAAATTAGAAATATAATCAATCTTAAACATTTCAAAAATCATGAAAAAATTAATTTTGTCAGCTTTGATGCTAACGTTTATAGCCATTGGAGCAAATGCCCAGGATGCCACTCATAAAGAAAAACATCAAGCTAAATTGGAGGCTAAGTTAGCTAAAATGACTCCCGAAGAAAAAGCTAAATTTGAAGAAAAATTAGCCGATAGAAAAGCGAAATGGGATGCCCTTTCACCTGAAGAAAAAGCCGCAAAAAAGGAGAAGCATAAGGAGATGAGAGAGAAATTTAAAAATATGACTCCCGATGAACGCAAAGCAGCAAAGGCTGAAATAAAAGCAAATCGTCATCATAAAAATGGGTAAATTTTTTAAGGAAGTTTTCGTTTAAAGGGAATGCCCAATCCGAAGACTTCCTTTATTTTTGTAATTAATTTCCCTATGAAACCACTCTTCCAAAGTATCATTATCATATTTTTTTTAGGTATAAATACATTTATCCATGCCCAAACCGCAAGCGAAAAACATATTTCGATGAGCGATTCAGAAATGGATAATTTGATTGATAGCCTGCTGATGGACAAACCTACTTCTGAATTAAATATCGGTATAGGTTTTCAGAACAGAACGCTTTTTGCGGGAAGAGATTTGGGCATAAAACAGTGGAATTCCGTCATTAATGCTTCGTATTATCATTGGTCGGGCTTATATGCAGATGTGAGTGGATTTCTGTACGGTAAAAGCGACCCCAAACTACAAATGACCGCCATTTCGCTGGGTTACATGAAAGATTTAACCGAAGACCTTTCAATATCGGCTGACATTGGCAAAATGATTGAAACTAATCCCGACCCCAA
>JANPGQ010000578.1:0-2145 GCA_031423975.1 Cytophagales bacterium
GAAAAATACGTATTTGCCTTTGGATATTTTGTTTTTAGACGAATCCAAGAAAATTGTGACCATTCAAGCCAACCGAACGCCCTTTTCGGAAGAACAAATTCCTTCTTTTGAAAACGCAAAATATGTTTTGGAAGTAAATGCAGGCTATTGCAGAAGGAAAGGAGTTGAGAAAGGAGACGTAGCGAAGTGGTAGAAATCCAATAACCTAAAAAATGTTAATTCCATTCCAAAAAAATCCCCTTCCACTCGAAGAGGATTTTTTATTCGTAAATTTGTAGTATGAAGATTCTGGATTTATACATCATCAAAAAATTCTTGAAAACGTATTTCTTTGCGGTTCTCATCATCGTAACAATTATTATGGTGATTGACTATACCGAAAAGATTGATAATTTCATTGATAATAAAGCCCCTCTGCATGAAATTCTGTGGGATTATTACCTCAATTTTATTCCATACTGGGCAAATTATATCAGTCCCTTGATGGTTTTTATTGCCACGGTTTTCTTTACGGCAAACATGGCGGCTCGTACCGAAATTATTGCCATTCTGAGTACCGGAGTGAGTTTTAATCGTTTTCTTCGCCCCTACATTATGGGAGCAATCATCCTTGGACTACTTACTTTTTTAATGGTGGGCTGGGTAATTCCCATCGCCAATAAAACCCGAATTACCTTTGAGCGTAAATATGTAGAAGGGGGCAATTATTATTTCAGTGGGAGGAATGTTCACATCAAAATTGGACCGCAAGATTATGCTTATCTTGAAAGTTATGATACGGGGTCGCAGACAGGTTATCGTTTTGCTTTGGATAAAATTGTGGGTAATCAATTGACAGAGAAGCTCTTAGCAGATAGAATTGTCTGGGATTCTACTCACCGAAAATGGGCAATTCAAGATTATAGAATACGTTATTTTTTGAAAGATGGCAAAGAGAAATTGGTTTATGGTATTAAAAAAGATACCACTTTAAATCTCTACCCAAAGGATTTTGACAGTAAATACCAACTTCACGAAACCTTTACGATGCCCGAATTGGAACAAACCATCAGCAAAGTACGAAGCCGTGGGGCGGATGGCATTGAGGTCTTTTTGATTGAAAAATATCTTCGTTTCGCCAATCCCTTTGCCATGGTCATTCTCACGGTGATTGGCGTGGTGGTGTCTGCCCGTAAGTCACGGGGGGGCGTAGGTTTTCAGATTGCCTTGGGTTTTGTGTTGGCATTTATGTACATTTTATTTTTTATGATGAGCAAAGGCATTGCCCAGTCTGGCGGAATGCCACCGATGTTGGCGGTCTGGTTGCCCAATATTGTCTTCTCATTTATTGGCTTGATTTTGTATAGAACTGTGCCGAGATGAGTTAGACTGCTTTTGTCTGAATTTGGATTGCGATACGTCGTAATCCAAATTCAGACAATATTACTTGAATACATATTATCCAAAACTATGAAACCCACTATTAAAGATTATTTCACGCTCCATTTCGTGGTTCTTATTTATGGATTTACCGCCATTTTGGGACAACTGACTTCTATTCATACGCTTGGATTGGTGTTTTTTCGTACCTTTTTGGCAACGGCAGGGTTTTATATTTACTTCAAAATCAAGGGTTTATCCATAGAAATCGACCGTAAAGGCAAATGGCAATTGTTGATAACTGGCGGCATCGTGATAGCTTTGCATTGGTTTACTTTCTTCTATGCCGCAAAGGTTTCTACCGTAGCTATTTCATTAGCAGGCATCGCCACTACCTCACTTTGGACAAGTTTTATTGAGCCATTTTTGAATAAAAGCCGTATCAAAGCCATTGAGATATTTTTGGGAGTCTTCGTGATTTTTGGCTTATACCTTATCTTTTTATTTGAATTACATCACATTTGGGGAATTGTATTGGGCGTTGCGTCGGGTTTTTTAGGAGCGATTTTCTCGGTATTGAACGGGCAATTTGCCAAGCGATATTCTCCTCAAATCATTACTTTTTACGAAATGTTGGGCGTTGCCATTGCCACGGTTATTCCTGTTTTGTACATTTTGTTTTTTGGAAATTCAACCACAACCGTCATTCCGCAGGGTTTAGATTGGCTTTGGATTTTTATTTTAGCCTTCGTCTGTACCATTTATGCTTATTCTACTTCGGTAGAT
>JANPGQ010000579.1:0-15605 GCA_031423975.1 Cytophagales bacterium
AAACGTTATAAGTTTGTCGGGGTATTTTTTTACCTTTGTGATTGAAAAAGAATCAAAATTTATGTCTGAAAATTCGCATATTATTAACCTCATTGAAAACGGAAACCGTTATGCCAATTCATTAACGGAATATTCTCGCCGCAAATCCACTACTGTTACCATTGGAGATTTACCGATGGGCTCTGATTTCCCAATCAGAGTTCAATCCATGACGACCATTGATACGATGGATACCAAAGGGTCGGTAGAACAAACTATTCGTATGGTTGAATCTGGCTGTGAGTATGTGCGGATTACAGCCCCATCCGTGAAGGAGGCTCAGAATTTGGATAATATTCGGAAGGAATTGAGAGTGCGAGGTTATTCAGTTCCCTTAATTGCCGATATACATTTTACGCCAAATGCCGCAGAATTAGCGGCTCGATTAGTGGAAAAAGTAAGGGTTAATCCAGGGAATTATGCTGATAAAAAACGTTTTGAAACGATTGATTATACGGAATCAAGTTACCAAGACGAGTTAGATAGAATCCGTACAAAGTTTTTGCCCTTAGTCAATATTTGTAAAGAATACGGCACAGCAATGCGTATTGGCACAAATCATGGTTCATTAAGTGATAGAATACTAAGCCGTTATGGAGATACACCCCTGGGAATGGTGGAATCTGCCTTAGAATTTCTACGGATTTGTGAGGATGAAAATTATTATAATATTGTCCTTTCCATGAAGGCATCTAATACGCAAGTGATGGTAGAAGCCTATCGTTTATTGTGTAAAAAATTGAATGAAGAAGGACTAAAACCTTATCCGCTACACTTGGGTGTAACTGAAGCTGGCGAAGGTGAAGATGGGAGAATAAAATCTGCGGTGGGAATTGGAACATTATTAGAAGATGGTTTGGGAGACACAGTACGTGTTTCTTTAACGGAAGACCCTGAATTTGAAGCACCAGTTGCCAAAGCGTTAATTGATAGATATACCAATAGAAAAGTAGAGTCAAAACCGATTCCAATTTTCAATTCGAAAATCGAAAATCGAAAATCGAAACTCGACTATGACTCCCCCATAAATCCTTTCCAATATTTCCGAAGAAAAACACACGAAGTAGCTAATTTTGGAGGGCATAATGTGCCAAGAGTTATCGCAGATTATCAACAGATTGAAGTAGCAGAACATGATGATTTGAAACCAATTGGGCATTATTATTTGCCTCTGCCCGACAAATGGACAATGAATGATTTAGGAGCTGATTATATTTATACAGGTAAAAAACCTGCCAAATTTATGCTTCCGATGGGTTTGAAAGAGATTTTGGATTATGATAGTTGGAGAAGTCAATCGGATAAAATCAATAAATTTCCAATGCTCTCTATTTCTGAATATCAACAGAATGAAAATAAACATAATGTACTTAACTTCTTGAAAATCAGTTTATCAGAATTGAGCTCTGATTTGATTTCCACTTTAAAAACTGATATAAATACAGTCTTGTGCATACATACAACCAATGGACATGCCATGCCTGAATTACGCAGATTTTTATTTGAACTTATTGATAATGAGGTTACTACGCCGGTGATTTTAGTCAGAAAATATCAAAATTTATCCAATAGCGATTTTCAATTATTTTCAGCCACTGATTGTGGAGGCTTATTAATTGATGGTTTTGGAGATGGAATTTTGTTGGAATTGCCAGATTTATCCAAAAAATCAGAACTTTTATCTACCTCAAAAAGTTACAATTCCACAGCCTTTGGAATCTTGCAGGCAGCTCGTACACGGATGAGTAAAACCGAATATATTTCTTGTCCATCATGTGGGAGAACCTTATTCGATTTGCAAGAAACCACTGCCCTAATTCGAAAAAGAACGGAGCATTTGAAGGGTGTAAAAATCGGAATTATGGGTTGTATTGTGAATGGTCCAGGTGAAATGGCAGACGCAGATTATGGATATGTGGGGGTAGGCAAAGATAAAATTTCCTTATATCGTGGGCAAGAAGTTATCAAAAAATCTGTACATTCAGATAATGCTGTTAATGAATTGATAGAATTGATAAAAGAAGATGGAATTTGGTTTGAGGCGGGTTTAGAGCATGTAGATTAAATAATAATTGAAATTCATTTCCAAATTTTCAAATTAGAAATTATGTCAAAATTAAAAGAGCAATTCAAATTAGGAGAAGCATTTGGGTATTTTTTGAGAGTTTTTCAGAAACCCGACCCTTCAAAACCAACCAATTTCAATATCAAAACGATGCACATTATCAATAAAATATCAATTACGATGTTTTTGGTATGTCTATGCGTGATGATATATCGGGCATTTTTTCGTTAGATTTTTTACCACATAGGAAGGAGAGGAAAGTTAAGTTTTAGCCTTGTATTTTTAAAAATTATACTTCCAAAATTAGTGATTTAGGTTATTCATAACTTTCTCGCTAATGCCCAATCTCTAAATCCTAACCCCGAATTAAATGAATATTGAAGAATTTAGAGAATACTGTATTGCTAAAAAGGGTACAACAGAAGAAACCCCTTTCGGTCCTGATACTCTGGTTTTCAAGGTTATGAATAAAATATTTGCTCTGACCAGTTTAGATAGTGAATCTTTTAGAGTTAGCTTGAAATGCGACCCAGACAAAGCTATTGGACTTCGTGAAGAGTTTGATTATATTGTGCCTGGCTTTCATTTGAATAAAAAACATTGGAATACAGTGAATGGTGAAATTGCTTCAACCATTCAATTAAAAGCATTGACCGACCACTCTTTTGATATGGTTGTGGCAAGTTTTACAAAAAAACAGAAAGAAGTATTTGCTTTAATTTAAATCGAAAAACGAACTCCTATGGAATGGATATTACTTTTTTTCTTTATGCCCTTTGTGCTAACATTGATGTTTTTCAATTGGTTGGAACAGAAATTCTTTGTGTTTAGAGATAAAGAAAAATTGGAAGTTGGAGAAAAAATGTTGCAAGAAAAACAGTTTACCGAGGCTCAAATGTTTTTTACCGAAAAATTAAAATTATTCCCAAAATCTCCTAAAGCATTCTTATTTCGTGGACAAGCAAATTTAGGTTTAGAGAATTTCTACTCAGCCCTTTTTGATTTTGAACAATCCATTTCTTTTGATAATACAGTAGCAGAGAGCTACGTCTGGAAAGGCAAAGCACTTTATAAATTAGAAGAATACGACAAGGCATTTTTAGAATTTGACAAAGCAGATTGGTATTATCGAAGTGAAAATGCTGTTGCTCTACGCTGGCGTGGAATGGCTCGATATTGTATCGGACAATTAGACAATTCTATTAACGATTTCAAACGAGCGGTAGAATTAGGTGATGAAGATTCTAACTTTATTTTAACATCAAAATTCAATTATATCCTTAAAGGAAAAACATAGAAAAAGCCTTCCAGATCAATTTTGGAAGGCTTTTTTGTGATAATTATTTTAATGAACTTCCTCAAAATTACATTTTCTTTTGGGAAGTTTTATACCAGAAATCAAATCACTTTCCCTTCCCAGCCCAAGCCGCTGCTTTTGCCAATGCTGCCTTATCCGATGTTTTCGTTTTTACCCAATTACTCAAAAATTTATAAGATTCCTTTGTCGATTTGGCATCCAATAATCCTTCCAAAATTTTTATGGCTTGAGCGGGTTTATTTTCTCTGAAATAAGCGTTAGTTTCTTCACGCCAAAGTCTGCCATCAATTGACTTTTTATCAACACCCAATTTTGCCAAATTGGCTCTAACGATATTAATTTTAGCAACTGAATATTTCATACCTCTTGCACTATACAAAGAATACATCAAAATATTTTCCCCCGTTTGTTTAACTAAAATTTTATCGAATTTCTTGTTGAATTCATCCAAATGGGCTATCATGTATTTAAAAAGTGGGTTTTCATCATCCATGATTACTTTTTGAAGTACCAAGAAATTTGAATTATTCCCATATTTACTGATTGGCGTTTTCTTAGCATATTCATTCATTGCGGTAATGTTACTCACTGTATCACGCATAATTCTTGAAATAAAAGCATATTCAATCAAGAAATTAGATTCTCTATTTCCAGCTTGATAACTCGCTTTATAGGCGGTTGTTCTTTGCTTAGGATTGAGCGCTTTGCTTGCCGCTTCAATTAAAACTTGAGGCGTATTCATATTTTCTCCCAACACCGAGACGTGCATCAATTTTACATTTTTATCAAAAAATAAAAGCGTTGGCGTTGAGGCAATCCACAGCCCTTGTTTGTTCAAAAAAGCCGCACCTTCGGGCGTAGTGATATCTAATTTATAACTGATAAAATTTTGATTGATATAATTCCCAACTTGGGCGTTTTCGAAAGTTGGCTTAAAGGCATTACACACATGACAGGTAGGTGCATAAACCTCTAACATAACAGGTTTATTTTGAGCCATTGCCAAATCAAAAGGTGTTCTTAGATTACCTCCTTGCAAAAAAGCCGTGCCATTTTGAGCATTAGCTACTGATAATGAGAGCATTAGAATAAATAATAGTGATAGTTTTTTCATCTGATTTTATGTACAGTTATTTTCAAAGGTATCAGATGGAACGCACCATTAACTCTTCTGCCCTTTGAAATTAAAATCATGTGCGTTTCATGGATTTCATTTTTGTTTGCTACAAATTAAACATAAAATATGCCAATCCCTTCAAAAGAGATTGGCATTAACAATGATTAACAAATTCGATTAATTATTTCCCGCCTTCTCCGCTTCTTTGATTTCTTCTTGTAAATCTTTGCTCAAGACTTTACAAAGGTTTTCAATATGTCCTACCATTTTTTGGTCGCCTGTTGCATTTCCGAGGGTATCAGCTACACTTCCGATTACTTCAATATAGAATCTTTTCATGTCAAAAACTTCCATGTCCTTAGTCCAAAGCGGTAAAGCTAAAAGTCCTTTGTGATAATGATCCCAAACGGCAACGAATATAGCCTTGGTTTCTTCGATTCCCTCGTTTGGGTTATCCGTTGCCGACCATGAAATTTGTTCAGGGATACTTTGGTCGTCTAATTTAATTTGAAAATTAATTTCTGATTGTTTCATGTTGTTCAATTGTGAGTTAGTGAATTGTGATTTAGTGAGTGGATATTTGTAATTTTAAATTCAATAAATCACAAATCACTAACTCACAACTATTTCGCTCCAAAAACTTTTTTTAATAAATCTGATACACGAGCCGCAGGGTTTTCTCTGATTTTTTGTTCTTCCTGAGCCACTAATAAAAATAACCCATCAATTGCCTTTTGAGTTGCATATTGTTGTAAATCTGGGTTAATTTTTTGTTGAAAAGGTATCTGATTATACGTTCGGGCAATATCTCCGTACAATTTTGTGGCTCCCGTTGTGTTAATAGCATCCTGCATAATTGGGGCAAATGCGTTCGTCAAAGCAATGGAAGAAGTTCTTTTAAGGTACATCGTAGCAGCATCTTTATCTCCTCTCAAAATCCCCAAAGCATCTTGAATACTCATTTGTGTGATGGCATCTACAAAAATAGGGACAGCTTTTTCTGCGGCTTTTTCTGCTCCCCGATTTAGCGCTGTAATAAATTTATCACATTCGTTTCCCAAACCAATTTGTCTCAATTTGGTCTCAACTTTTTGGGCTTCGGGCGGAAATAGTAATTTGATGGTTTGGTTTCCTAAATAGCCGTCTAAGGCAGAGGCTTGTGATGAACTGTTTTTAATGCCCACGGTTAGGGCTTCTTTCAACCCACGCCCAATTTCTTCGGTGGTCAGTGCACCCGTTGAACCTCCCAAAACGTCATTGGCTTGCTTTAGAATGTTCCCAAAATTTTGTGATTGACAGCTACTTACTGAAATCATCAAGGCACCAGCCAAAAGTAATTTTCTCATTTTTCAGTGATTTTTAATTGTTTTAATTTTATGACGTAAGAATTTCAAAAATGTCATTTGCCTTAAAACGCAAAAACGGTTCAAATTGTGTAATTTTGGGTAAAATTAGTTAGGAAGTATCAAGGATTCACAAAAAAATGATAAAAGCAGAGATAATTACCATTGGCGATGAGATTTTATACGGTCAAATAACCGATACAAATACCCAATGGATTAGTGCAGAATTAGATAAAATTGGTATCAGAACCGTCCGTAAATCTTCAGTTGGGGACTCCGAAGAGGCGATTCTGGGCATTTTTGAGGAATCTTCAAAACGAGCAGATTTAGTAATTGTAACGGGTGGATTAGGACCAACGAAGGATGATATTACGAAAAAAACCTTTTGTAAATATTTTAATTCAACATTAATTGACCATCCACAAGCACAAATTGATGTTACAGCGTATTTCAAAAAAAGAGGATACATACTTTCTGGAACTAATAAAAGTCAATACCAACTACCCTCGAACGCCTTGTACATTAAAAATACAATGGGTACTGCCCCTGGTATGTGGTTTGAGCAAAATGGTGTGGTCTATATTTCATTACCTGGTGTACCTTATGAGATGAAAGGGTTAATGACACTTTCTATTTTACCCAAATTACAGGAACATTTTAAAACACCTGTTATTTTTCATAAAGTAATTAGAACTATCGGAATCGGAGAATCTACTTTGGCTGAAATGATTGATGTTTGGGAAGATGCTTTGCCAGAAAACATCAAATTAGCCTATTTGCCTTCAATGGGTAGTGTCAAATTGAGATTGACGGGTTTTGGTGAAGATTTGAAAACTATTGAAACTCAAGTTGAAGAGCAATTTCAAAAAGTTTTGCCACTCATTCAAGCGTATGTTTACGGTTTTGGAAATGATGAATTAGAAGAAGTTATCGCTAGAATTTTGACGGAAAGAAAAGAAACTATTTCAGTAGCTGAAAGTTGTACGGGCGGATATTTGGCTCATCAATTCACGAAGGTTTCGGGCAGTTCGGCGTATTTTATGGGTGGGGTAATTGCTTATGATAATACCGTTAAAATTAATCAATTAGGCGTCAAACCAGAGACTTTAAATACCTACGGGGCAGTATCAGAACAGACGGTTATTGAAATGTCTGAAAACGTCCGTAAATTGATGAAAACTACCTTCGGATTAGCCACCAGTGGCATAGCAGGACCCAATGGCGGTACACCCGAAAAGCCCGTTGGAACAATCTGGATAGCGATTTCGAGCGAAAATGGAGTCATCACAAAACAATTAACACTTGGTGGTTTCCGTGAGCAAAATATTCATCTAACAGCAATCAACATACTAAATTTATTAAGAACAAAATGTCTTTAATCGAAATCATTATGCCCAAAATGGGCGAGAGTATCATGGAAGCCACCGTGTTGAAATGGCTAAAGAACGTTGGCGATTATGTGGAGGCAGACGAATATTTATTGGAAGTAGCAACCGATAAAATTGATACTGAAGTACCCTCTTCGCATTCTGGAATCTTGACCGAAATTCTGGTTCCTGAAGGTGAAGTTGCGGAAATCGGAAAGCCCATTTGTATCATCAAATTAGAAGTTGAGGAAGCAAATAATTTACCAAAAACTGTTGAAGTTTCGAGTAAATTGGAAAACGAAATCGAAGAAATTAAGGCTTTGACAGGCATCAATCTTGACCCTTTGCCTGCTTCTATTTCGAGCAATAATGGTTCAAGATTTTATTCGCCTTTGGTTTTAAATATTTGTAAAGAAGAAGGAATTTCAAGTGTAGAGTTAGAAGCAGTAGTGGGTACGGGTGGTGATGGTCGAGTAACAAAACATGATATTTTTGCGTATTTAGAAAGTAGAAAAAATACGCCAATGCCAAAGCAAGTCTCTGAAAAACAGACCATTAAACAAAGCCCTGTTATAGTTTCTGGCAATGACGAAATCATTGTAATGGACAGAATGAGAAAGATGATTGCCGAGCGAATGGTAGATTCTGTCCGAATTGCTCCGCATGTAACATCTTTCGTGGAAACGGATATGACCAATGCTGCAATATGGAGAACAACCATTAAGGATGATTTCAAAAAACAATATGGGGAGAATATCACGTACACGCCAATTTTGGTAGAAGCGATTGTTAAAGCAATCAAGGATTTCCCAAATATCAATGCTTCGGTGGATGGAGATAAGATTATTATCAAGAAAAATATTAATATTGGAATGGCGGTGGCTTTGCCTTCTGGAAACTTGATTGTACCCGTAATTCACAATGCAGACCAGTATGATTTGGTTGGTTTGACAAAAAAAATCAACGACATCACAAAAAGAGCCAGAGAAAATAAGCTAAAACCCGAAGATTTGGAAGGTGGCACTTATACTTTTTCAAATATTGGTACTTTCGGAAATATCATGGGTACGCCCATCATTATGCAACCGCAAGTGGCAATTATGGCATTTGGAGCAATTCAAAAGAAACCTGCCGTTATTGAAACACCACAAGGCGACTTATTAGGGATTCGTCAAAAAATGTTTATTTCTCATTCTTATGACCACCGTGTTGTGGATGGATCATTGGGTGGGCAATTTGTGAAACGAGTTTCGGATTATTTGGAAGGGTTTGAATTAGGTAGAATTTTGTAGGTAATAATAGAGAATAACGTAATCTAATGGAATTGGAACATCCCGAAAGTGAAAAAAATTTCGGGATGTAATTTGTTCTTTTTAAAACGAATACATAATACTCAATTTTCCTAAAAATGGTGTACCTGGCGTGAAGTGAATTTCTTCTACATTTTGCGATTCTCCTTTTAATCTACTTTCTGTAGCAAATTGAGTTTCTTTCCAACGGGTATTGAATAAATTTTGGATTGAAAGTGCAATTGTGTAATCATGTTTTGAATAATTAATTAACAAATCACTCACAAAATATCCTTTGGCAACGATTGAATTATCTTCGTTGGCGGGTCTGTCGCCCATGTATCGGTATCTGAATGAACCTCCAAAACCGCTATTGGTTTTCAAGGATAATCCGCCCGTAGTTGTGAAAACTGGTGCTAAGGGTAGATAGTTTTTGCCTACTTCATTCTCAACCGAACGTGGTTTTGCCGAAGAAACATCAGCGTCAAAATAAAGGCTTTTGGAAAGCTGATAACGGGCTGAAAGGTCGAATCCGTATCGGCGTGAACGTCCGCTTGGTTCAACTACGCCTTCATCTCCCACGTATCTAAATTCTTGCTGCAACCATAGATACCAAGCCGCTGCCGATATTAATAATTTTGGAAATGGTTTATAGTTTAGTCCTAAATCTGAACCATAAGCCGCTGGTAAAGTTTCAAGCCCTTTTTGCGTAACCACTACACGGCTGTCATTAGAATGAAAACTTTTTCCAGAATTGAGATATAGCTGTAATCTTGGATTGGCGGTATAATAAAAATTCAATTTTGGAGAAAGAATTGTTACGTTAGATTGCTGAATTTCAGTGGGTTTCAATAATAAATCTTCATACTGATTATTAAAATAGTCAAATCTCAAACCTGCATTTATCAAAAATCTATCCGATAATTTGATATTTTCGTCAAAATAAACCCCTAAATTCTTCTCATTGATATTGCCTAATTTGATATTTTCTAAGGTAATTGAACGGTCTTTAGTATGCGATAATTCAGTATTTTGGGTAATATCTTGACGATATTGAACACCCAAAGTTGTAGTAAACTGGGTCTTGCCAATATTCCCTTCCGTCATAAAACTACCATTGTAACCAAACAAATTTCTGGCTTCTTTTTGTCTAATTTGGTCGCCATTGATGCTATCTTCTTTAAAAAAAGTAAAATTAGAATACAGCTCAAAATTGTAATTACTGTAAAATAATTGATGCTTAATCAGATTATTTTTTGGTGTTGAGGTTACCAATTGTACATTAAAATTTGTTCTACTCGTCAATCCACCTTCTGATGGGTCAACTGAGCCAAAGAAACCAGTTAAACCCAATGATACGGCACGGTCTGGGATTTGTCCCGAATGATTCCATTTACTCCAAAAAGTACTTCCAGTGAGAGTAAGATTAGTATTTGTACCGATATGCCCATGATATTTTCCAATGACATTTACTCTTTTAAAGTTCTGTGGATTATCAAAATAAGAATTTGAAAATGAATATTCTGACGCAATATAAGCCGACTGATTATTCTGTTTTCCTTTTTCACCCAATAAATCTATTCCAGCCACTGCCCTATATGTATCATATTGCCCTACTTCTACTTTGGCAAAAGAATGTTCCAAAGCATTTTTAGTTTCAAAATCTACCCAGCCTGCTGTGGCTAAATTACCCTTGCTGACATTATATGAACCTTTCTTGAAATTGACTGTTTGAATTAACTCTGGAATTACAAAGTGTAAATCGGCATAGCCTTGTCCGTGTGCGTGCGATACCATATTAACGGGCATACCATCAACTGATAATTTAATATCTGTTCCGTGGTCGAGGTCAAAACCTCTGAGAAATATTTGTTCCGCTTTGCCTCCTCCAGCGTGTTGACCAATGAATAAGCCTGGCACCATTCTGAGTACTTCTTGCGAATTATTGATTGGGCGTAATTTAATGTCGAGATTACTGATAATCGTTTGTTCTTGGGGACGGTCGGATGAAACAACTACTTCGCTTAATTCCACATTTGAAATGTTTAAAGAAGTTTTAACAGACGTATTTTCATCATCTTTTACATTTACGACAACAATTTGCGATTTGAAACCAATAAAAGAAATTTCAACTTTATAAGGTGCAGCGGGCAAATCTTCAAAACGATATTGTCCTAATTCATTGGTAATTGTTCCTTTATTCAAACCGACTATTTGAACATTTACACCTTTCACTGCTTGATTGGTGGCATTATCATAAACCGTTCCCATGATACTTCCGAGGTGGGCGAAAGTTTGGAAAGATATTATTGATATGAAGATAAAGAGTAATAGTTTTTTCATTGTTAGATTATTGTAAGAACTTCTCGAAACAATGTCCTTTGTGGGTAAACAACTTTCGAGAAGTTCTATTACATTTTACAATACAAATTTAGGATTAGCTTTTTTTGCTTGTGCAATCAATTTATTTCCTTCTGTATTATTTCCCAAAGCTAATTCAATCTTAGCAGCTTCTTGCAAAAGTTCTGGGTTTTGGCTACCCGTTCTCAAAGCCATCATAACGTGTTCCTGAGCCTTTTTGTAGTCTTTTTGATTGAAATATACCCATGCCAAAGCGTGGTTTACATCAATATTTTTAGGACGGTTTTTGTATTCAATTAAACCGTGTTTTAATGCTAAATCGTACTGACCCGTTTTGGTATATAATTTACAAAGTTCCAAATCTACGGCGTGTCCAGATTTTGCGTCTTGGTCGAGCATTTCTGCAACTTCTTCGTATTTCTTCATCGCCTTTTCTTTATCTCCTTGCAGGGCATAAATATCTGCCATTTCCTCATGGAAAGAAAATTCAGGCATTACTTTTGCTGCTTTTTCTAAAATTGCCAAGGCTTTATCATACTGTTTTGCATCTTTTAAAACTTGAGCTTGTCCACGCTCTGCGAAAGCGTAACTTGGTCTAACCACTAAAATATCGTCATATTGCTGAGCTGCTTCTTTCATCATACCTGTTGTTTGGTATAATTGACCGAGGGTATTTTTGCTCCAACAAAAAGGCTCTGAACCAGGCAAACCCGCTTGAACCGCCAATTTCATCGCTTCAATTGAACCTTTAAAATCACCATATATTTCCCGCAAATAAGAGGCTCTCGAATATGATTCAAGCGAAGGTTTCAATTGCTGCATTTTATCAGACATTTTTACGGCTTCTTCATAATTGCCTAATTCAACGTTGGCATCTACCAATACACCATACACATAGGCGTTGGCAGGGTTAATTTTTTGTGCTTTTTCGGCTAAAATTTTTGCTTCCGCAAATTGATGTTGAGACATTTTTACGGATGCCTTAAATGTTGTAGCCTCAAAGTTGTTAGGGTCTAAATAAAGAATCCCATCTAAAATCCGAAGGACTGCTGGATAGTAATACGGATGTTCGCCCGTAATCCTTGCCTCTGCTAAATAAATCATGGCAATTTGCAAGCGGACTTTTGTGTCGTTAGGGTCTTTTTCGAGTTTTTTGTTTAACTCTGCTACTTTTGCTTTTGTTTTTTCCCACTCAGTTGCTTTAGCTAATTCCCCTTTACGGTCGAATAGAGCGGGGATTTCAAGATTGTTTGAAGAGTTTTCAGTTGCGGTCTCACTTTTTTTGCTACTTGAACAACTTTGTGAAATAAGGGCAATTGTTAATATTGAAAAGGAAAATAAAATTGTTTTTTTAGCGTAAAATTTAATAGTTGCCATGACGTTTGATGGTTTAAATATGGTAAATGGTGAACGGTACTCGGTGAACGGAATTCGAATAAATACAAAATAGAAATAATAAAATCTAATTTATAATCACCGCTTACCGTTCACCATTCACCGTTTGCCGATAAATTACTTTCTAATTACTTTAAAGGTATTCTGTTCAGTATCAGTGGTTGCTTTGATAAAATAAACCCCCGTCTGACTTCCTACTTTTACAGTTCTACGTTCTACTGTACCTGCTTCATCAATTGATTGATGACCAATTACCATTCCTTGTGAATTTACAACGTCCACATTAACGGCTTTTCCAGCAGCTCCTCTTACTTCAATCACAACTTCGTCTTTATCAGTAGGGTTTCCTAATGCTGAAACACCTAATTTTTTCACATCGTCAATTGATTCAGCAGCTTGTCTGCCATTGGCTAATTTTGCTCCTGCATAAGAATTGCCACGGAAACCTCTCCAAGGGTTCTGCTCGTAAGGGAACATCGCCTTCAAAGTTGTGTCGTTTTTAGTTACACCAGCGTTAAAAGTCAAAGTGCTTAACAATCTTGGCGTAACTGGACTTGCTGTAACATTTACCGTATAATCATCATACCACAAACCGATAGCGGCTAACACTACACCACCCACTGCTTGCAATTCGATAGTGGTAACATCATCTTCCAAACGACGACCATTAGGGAATCCATCCATATTTGGTATCATTTGTAAGGCTGTTGAAGTATTGAAACGTCCATCCGTTAAACCCATAACCGCTGCTTGAACTAAACCTAATGAGCTAAAATCAGCACTGTTACGTGGCGTTGCTGGAACAGCCATATTCAAACGCAAATTATCACCCAAAGTAGGTAAAAAGTTGTTAATGAATGGTTTACCTGCTGCTAATGGATTACCAAATTTACCCGTTGCTAATTGATACGGAGGTAAATTAGGAACACCTGTATAGAAAATTGGCAACAAATCTACCGCTCTTGGACTCTTATCATCTGGCAATAAAATTTTACCAAATGCTGCTTCTGCCAACGCAGTACCGTTTAATGCGGCATTACCTTTCAAAGGGAACAAACCTGGCTTACCATTACGGAAGTCAAATGCTCCTAATGATTTTGACTGGATTCTTAAATCCGACAAGCCTGGAACGGCTGCACCGAATTGTGAATCATCCATATAAAGTGCCAATTCTGGGTTTACGAAATATTTTGCAAATTGCAAATCAGCAGAAGGCTTTACGGCATTCCACTTATCTTTCATTTCCAAAGGAATAATGGCTTCGTTTGTCAAAGGCATTCCTAAACGTGAAACCTGAGCCCATCCACCATCAAAACTCATATCACCAGCTTTGTATAAGGTTCTAATCATTCTTCTACTTGCCGAAGCATATACACCAATTACATAATCACCGTCCAAAATATTGGCTGCTTGTGCTACTGTTTTTCTATCTTTTTGTAAAACAGAGACTGGAACTTCAATAGCAATTGTATGGCAGTTAAATTTAGCTACTGCATCAATTCCACTATTTTTACGAACATTTCCTACGTCAAATATTCCACCCAAGTCAACAAAAAATGGGTCATCAACTGGTCCACAGAAGATTTTTTCTCCGTAAGGTGTTGTGGCAATTGATTGGGTAACCAAGTCTTGATACGATTTTCCTAAACCAACTGTTGCATCTTCAATAGAACGTGGTCCAATGTTTGGAGGAGGAACAACTCCTTTCTCTACGATGGTCAACCAACTATTTCCACTATCGGTACTACGCTCGCATTTGTAAGTTGTCTTACCATTTTCTTTTCCTAATCTAATAGTAAAAAAGGTAGTGGGGTCTTCGTTTACTTTGGTAAATGTGAAGCGATAAATAATATCCGCACCTGGTGTTGCAGCATTATTATCCACATGGATTTCGTAGCGAATATTTTCTCCGAATGAATACCAGTTTGGACCGCCCGCAGGATGTTCAAAAGGAATATAATTGGCAATCAGAACTATATTCTCTGGATTGGTTGGACTCTTGAAGGCATATACATCCGTATTATCTGCCAGCGGATCATTTGAGATTAATGGGGCTTCTCTGTGAGAAGATGCCATTATGTTTGTGGAAAACTGGCAGAGTAAAGCCACCGCCCCAAACAATGATAATATTTTTTTCATGTTGAATTTCTTTTATTATTTGTGAGATTTGAATTGTGTTTTTGAGTTAATTTTCCCAAAATACAGTTCATCAAACTAAAATTTTGCTTTTTGAGAATAATCAAACCCTCTCCAAGGAGTAGCCATATAAGGAAAACCACTTTTGAAGGCTGCGTCGTTTTTAGTTGGTCCAGAAGTGAATCCTAAAACGCTCAACAATCTTGGAGAAACTGGTGCTGCCGTAGTAGCATCGTCATAAAACAAACCGACTGCTGCTAAAACTACACCTGAAACAGCTTGCAATTCGATGGTTGTAACATCATCTTCTAAACGTCTTCCATTCGGAAATCCATCCATATTTGGAATAAATTGAAGATTAGCATTTGCGTTATATGCAGGATTTGTAATACCTAAAACTGCTGCATAAACTAAACCTAACGAATTGAAATTAGGGTCGTTACGTGGTGTAGCGGGTACTGCCATATTCAAACGTAACATATCACCCAACGTTGGTAAGAAGTTGTTAATGAATGGTTTACCAACTGCTAATGGATTACCGCCTTTGCCCGTTGCTAATTGATAAGGAGCTAAATTTGGAACACCTGTATAAAAAATAGGTAATAAATCTACTGCTCTTGGGCTTTTGTTATCTGGCAATAAAATTCCACCAAAAGCGGCTTCTGATAAGGCAGTGCCATTCAAAGCAGGGTTTCCTTTCAAGCCAAACAAACCAGGTTTGCCGTTACGGAAATCAAATGAACCTAATGATTTAGATTGGATTCTTAAAGCATTCAACGATGGAACTGCTGCACCAAATTGTGAATCATCCATGTACAAAGCCAATTCTGGATTGGTGAAATATTTGGCAAACTGCAAATCTTCTCCACCATAAGGAGTAGTTGCATTCCAACGGTCTTTCATACCTACAGGAATAACGGCTTCGTTGGTCAAAGGCATTCCCAAACGTGAAACTTGTACATACTCACCGTCTCCACTCATATCGCCATCTTTGTAGATAGTTTGAATCATTTGGCGACTTGCCGATGCCCAAACACCAATTACATAGTCTCCATCAAGGATATTAGCGGCTTGGCTAACATTCTTTCCGTCTTTTTGCAATAAATTTACTGGAATTTTAAGTGCGATAGTATGAACATTGAAACGTGTCAAACCATCTTTCGTAGCGTTGGTTG
>JANPGQ010000580.1:0-1707 GCA_031423975.1 Cytophagales bacterium
GAATTAATTGCCGAAGGATTAAATACCGTGCTGGTTTATCAAGAAACGTATCACGAAGAAGACTATAAATTGCATCATCCGAAGGGTAAAAAATCTAATTTTCAATATCGTTTAGAAACGCCCGAACGTTTGGGAAAAGCGGAAATTCATAAAATGGGTTTAGGCATTTTGATTGGCTTGGAAGACTGGCGAACCGACTGTTTTTATACGGCGTTACACCTCAATTATTTGGAAAAAACGTTTTGGAAAACAAAATATTCCATTTCATTTCCTCGATTGCGTCCTTTTTCGGGTGGACTCGAACCCAAAGTAGTGATGTCGGATGCAGAGTTGGTACAATTAATTTGTGCCTATCGAATTTTTAATGAAGAAGTGGAGTTATCTATTTCAACGAGAGAGAATGAAATTTTCAGAGATAATGTAATGAATTTAGGGATTACGGCAATGAGTGCAGGCTCAAAAACGAATCCTGGAGGCTATAAAGTTGAGCCACAATCGTTAGAACAATTTGAAATTAGTGATGAAAGAAGTCCTGCCAAAATTGCCAAAATGATTCAAAATCAAGGATATGAACCCGTTTGGAAAGATTGGGATATGGCTTTTTAGGTAGTAACTCAGGTTAAAATCTGTTTTACCGTGGTGTCAGTTTTGAGAAACTGACACCAGAATATAATAATTGACAGGTTGGAAACCTGTCCTACCTAAAATGAATATAAACCGTTATAATCGACAAATAATACTACCCGAAATTGGTGTTGAAGGTCAGCAAAAATTATTAAACGCCAGAGTATTAGTGATTGGAGCAGGCGGTTTAGGTTGCCCCATTTTACAATATTTAGTGGCGGCAGGCGTGGGAAATATTGGCATTGTAGATGCCGATGTTGTTTCCATTTCCAATTTACAACGCCAAATTTTATATACCCTTGCCGACGTAGGTAAGCAAAAAGTGGTCGTGGCAAAAGCCCATCTTTTAGCCCAAAATCCAGAAGTTAAAATTGATATTTATCCTGTAATGCTGCATTCGTCGAATGTCTTTGAATTATTCAAAAACTATGATTTTGTGATTGATGGCTCCGATAATTTTGCCACTCGTTATTTGGTAAATGATGCCTGCGTGATACTAAAAAAAGCATTTGTTTCGGGTTCTATTTTTAGATTTGAAGGGCAAGTTTCTGTTTTTAATTATCAAAATGGACCAACTTATCGCTGTCTTTATCCCGAACCGCCCACCGCAGGAAGCGTACCTAATTGTTCCGAAATTGGCGTAATTGGTGCATTAGCAGGCATTATTGGCACTATGCAGGCCGCCGAAGCAATTAAAATCATTTCGGGAGCGGGCCAGGTATTGAGCGGTAAATTATTGTTGTTTGATATGCTCACGATGCGTTCTCAAATGATTAAATTCAGAGCCATTGAAAGCAATAAAGAGATTGAAAAACTGATTGATTATCAAGAATTTTGTGGCGATTTTCCACTCGATTCAACGCAAAATATGGATTTCAACACATTGCAAAGTTGGATAGATGAACCACGAGATTTTCAATTAATTGATGTCAGAAATCCGCACGAATTTGAACGAGACAACATGGGTGGTGACAATATCCCGTTGGATGATTTATTGGAATGTATTGCTCAATTAGACTTACAAAAACCAATTGTTTTTTGTTGTCAAACAGGATTACGCAGTGCCAAAGCCCTTGAAATATT
>JANPGQ010000581.1:0-4327 GCA_031423975.1 Cytophagales bacterium
TATTACAACCGTTCGCCCCGATGGCGAGTAAAAGAAAACTATATTTAGAAGTTAGGTGAATATTATTTAAACGTTCTTCATTGGGAGGAGCGTTTTTTGTTTATTTTAGTCAATTTTACCGTATAATAAATCCGTATTGTGTTGGAAATATATTTCTTTATATTTGGTAAATTTCAACTTAAACTAAACGAATAATGAAAACTATTCTATCTATTGCATTACTACTAATTACTAACTACGCATTCTCACAAGTCAAATTTGATTATCTGAAATTAGAAAATAGTCAATTTTTTTTTGAAAGGGTGTATGATTATGACTCTTTAAATGCAAATGAAATAGAAAAGATGCTGATAATAAATATACCCACATTAAAAAATGTTACAGACTTTCAGAATAGACAAACAATTATGACAGCTAAAATTGACGGTGCTAAAATTGATTATAAAAAATATGGTGGTAGTATTTGGAGTGTACCGAATTTTATTACTTTCAATTTATATGGCAACGTTTCAATAATTTGGAAGGATAAAAAGTTTAGAGTAACCGTTACTAATATGATTTTCTCAAATGAAAACTTCAATAAGAATACAAACCAGTCCGCATTTGCCAGAGCTTTGAATGAGTATAATGCTACCGATGTATTCACTAAAAACAAAGGTGATGAAATGAGGACAAATAAAAAATTGGAAGAGTCCGGTAATTACATACAATCTTTTTTATCAGAATTATTTACCATTAGTCCAATAAAAAAGGATTGGTGAAATAGATTTGATGATTATGATATGAGAGGTTTGGCGACCTCTTTTTTTATGGATAAGAAAAATTAAAAAGTGTCCCCCAAATTCAAAAAAAATAAAACGTTTTTCTAAAAGTGTCCCCCAAAGTGTCCCCCGTGAAAACACAAAACCCCTAACTAATTGATAGTTAAGGGTTTACAATGTGTTGTTGTGGTAAAAGGCGGACTCGAACCGCCGACACACGGATTTTCAGTCCGATGCTCTACCAACTGAGCTATTTCACCATACTAACTAAGTATTTTGGTACTTCCCAAGTGTCATTTGGGACTGCAAAGGTAAAAGGATTTTTTTTGAATCCAAAACCAATTCAGAAAAAAAACAAAAAAAATAAAATAGTATGCTTGCATAACATTTTTGAAAGCATAATCTTTGTATCGTTTAGTTTTATCTGTAAATTGTAAAAGATTCGATGTTTGGTTGTCGTTGCGACCGTCGCTCGGTTCGATTTTAGGTTAATGAAATTCAAGAACAAGGCTCTAAATTTTTAGAAACGAACGTCAAACAGAGCGACGGTCGCATCGAATCCCAAACATCGAAAAACGAATATCAAACATCGAAAACAATGCAAATTCTTCAACAAATTCTATTCGTCGTGGCTCTGGGAGTGGCGGGATATTTTATTTCAAAACGTATCGGAATTATTAAAAAGACCATTCAATTGGGGCGTGATGAAAATCGTACCGATAATGCTTCTCAACGATGGGCTACCATGTTTAGGATTGCTTTGGGGCAAAAAAAGATGTTTGACCGCCCTGTCGTGGGTATTATGCACTTCGTGATTTACGTGGGCTTTGTCTTGATTAACGTTGAAGTTTTGGAAATTATCTTGGATGGTATCTTGGGAACTCACCGTTTATTCGCTCCTTTTTTAGGGGGTCTTTATCCTGCTCTCATTAATTTCTTTGAGTTTTTAGCTACGGGTGTATTGCTGGTTTGTGTGGTTTTCCTGATTCGTAGAAATATTACGAAGGTTGAACGTCTGCAACCCACTCGCCACCGTGAATTGAACGGTTTTCCTGTGATTGATGCCAACACGATTCTTTTCGCTGAAATAATCTTGATGACTGCTCTCCTTACAATGAATGCTGCAGATAGCGTTCTCCAAGACCGTGGCAACGAACATTATCACCAAGTAGGTACATTTGCTTTCTCGGGGTATTTAAAGCCTATTTTTACCTCATTTTCAGATGCTGCCTTAGTAGGGTATGAACGGATTGCTTGGTGGTTGCATATTTTGGGCATTTTAGCTTTCGGACTGTACGTTACTTATTCAAAACATCTCCATATTTTCTTGGCGTTTCCCAACACTTATTTTGCTAATTTAGAACCAAAAGGCGAAATGCCAAATATGCCCGAGGTTACCAAAGAAGTACAAATTATGTTGGGTTTAGCACAACCAGAGGCAGGAGCTTCCACTGAAATTGCTCGTTTTGGAGCGAAGGATGTTAAGGATTTGTCTTGGAAAAACTTGATGGATTCATATTCATGTACCGAATGTGGACGATGTACTGCCGCCTGTCCTGCCAACATGACGGGCAAGGCTTTATCGCCCCGCAAAATTATGATGGATACTCGGGATAGATTGGAAGAAGTGGGTAAAAATATGTCAGACAACGGAGGCAATTTTGTGGACGATGGCAAGAGCCTTTACGGCGATTATATTTCTGCCGAAGAACTACGTGCCTGTACTACTTGCAATGCTTGCGTACAGGAATGTCCGATTCTGATTTCGCCTTTGGATATTATACTACAATTACGTCGCTATCAAATCATGGAAGAATCAGATGCTCCTGCGTCATGGAATGCGATGTTTTCTAATTTAGAGAACAACCAAGCTCCTTGGAAATTTTCACCAAATGATAGATTTAATTGGGCTGAGGGAGTTAAATAGCGACTAACTGAGATGTATGAAATTAATCACATGGAACTGTAACATGGCTTTTAGAAAAAAAGCTGAGTTTATTTTAGCTTGTAACCCTGATATATTAGTTATTCCCGAATGTGAAAACCCTAAAAAGTTAATATTCAAAGATAGTATTCAACCAGCTGATGAGATAATATGGTTTGGTAATAATAATGATAAGGGACTTGGAGTCTTTTCATACAATGGTTACAAATTAAGCCTATTAGAAATATATAATCCAGACATTAAGATTGTTATTCCCATTTTAATAACAAGTGAGAATATAACATTTACTTTGTTTGCAATTTGGGCAAATAATCCAACTGATAATGACGGGCGATACATTGAACAAATTGGTAAAGCAATTGAATACTATGATTCTTTAATACAAGATAACCAAGTTATTCTAATGGGTGATTTTAATAGTAATATGATTTGGGATAAAAAACATAGATATTTTAATCATTCAAAAATGGTTAAAGTTTTGGAAAGCAAAAACATTTACAGTTTATATCATTCATTTTATAAAATTGAACATGGCAAAGAAATACATCCAACTTTATATATGTATAGACATAAACAAAAACCTTATCATATAGATTACTGTTTTGTATCTCAAAAATTGGCAGAAAAACTACAAACTGTAGAAATAGGAGATTTTGACCAATGGATAAAATATAGCGACCATACTCCTGTAATAGTAGATTTTGATATAAATTAAAAACCACCCAAATGAAAACATTCTCAATCAGCATAATCGTATTATTCAGCTTAGGATTAATTACCTACTTCTTAGGTCCAAAACCTACGCCACCAAGCTTGGAAGTACCCATGTTTAAACTTACGGGTGATTTACCCACTTTGGATAAACAAATTCAAGAAGGAGAAGCGGCAGTAAAAGGTATTCGTCCTAACTGTCAGGCTCGCATTGTGTGGGCGGATTCTACTAAAAAAGAGAAAACCAAGATTGCTTTCTTGTACATACACGGGTTCTCGGCTACGCAAGAAGAAGGAAATCCTGTGCATAGGAATATTGCTAAAAAATATGGTTCAAACCTCTACTTGGCACGTTTGGCAGGGCATGGGATTGATTTGGGAGATTCTACAATGGCAAGCGTTACGGCAGATGATTTCGTTCAATCGGCAGAATATGCTTTGGCAGTGGCTAAAACTTTGGGTGATGAAGTGGTGGTAGTCGCAACGTCTTTTGGCGGGGCATTAACTACCTATTTAGCCTCGCAACATCCTGAAATTAAGGCAATTGTGATATATTCGCCCTGTATCAAGATTTACGATGATAACGCCGAATTATTGGATAATCCTTGGGGTTTGGCGATGGGAAAAGCCGTTTCGGGTTCGGAGGTTCGTGATTTTCCACCCGCAAATCCAGAACACGCCAAATATTGGTGTCGTCATTATCATTTGAATGGAGTGATAGCTTTACAGAATTTTTTAACGCACGCTATGCTCCCAGAGACTTTTGCGAAGGTAAAATGCCCTGTTTTTATGGGTTATTATTACAAAAATGAAGAGGAGCAAGACAAAGTAGTTTCTGTGCCAGCAATGTTGAAAATGTTTGATGAAGTGGGTTCTAAAAACAAGCAAAAAGTAGCTTTTCCAAATGCTG
>JANPGQ010000582.1:0-13753 GCA_031423975.1 Cytophagales bacterium
ATTGCGGGTGTTATCAACATCGTTTTGAAAAAAGGATATACAGGCACAACCGCTTCGTTGACGTATGGTTCAAACGTGACAACGCTTAATTATACGGCTCCAGTTTTGGGAAGTACAACGCCAAAGAGTTACAGCAAAAGCATCACCGACGGACAGGTTTTGCAATTTGATTTTTCAAAAGGGTTCCGTTTAGGAAAAGAAGGATCATTGACCATTGCTGCACAATATAATGACCGTGGGAATACAAGCCGTACTGGTCTGGATAATGCACCAACGCTTTACTTAGGAGCAAATGCGGGTTTTCCAACTACTCCAACTGGACAAGACCAAACGGCTTTCAGAACGAAATTAGTGGCAGACGATGCCGCCTATGCACAAAGCCGCAATTACAACCGTGAGAACATGATTTATGGTAATTCATCGGCTCGTAATTATGGAATTTTTGCCAATGGTAGTATTCCTTTAGGTACACAATCAGAAATCTATTTTTCGGGTGGTTACACATATCGTACAGGTCAAGGTTACGGTAACAACCGTATTCCAGTAGCCAGAAATCAGCAACCAGTAAAACTTGATGGTTCATTATTATATCAGGATGGTTTTTTACCAGGTATTCAGTCAGATATTTATGACAAATCTTTTATTGCAGGATATAAAACAAAAATTGGTGATTGGTCAATGGATGTGAGTAATGTTTTTGGGAATAACACATTCCAGTTCACAGTATTCAATTCAGGAAATGCCTCTTTACCAGCGGCAGATGTTCAGCCAACCTCATTTGATGCAGGGCAATTATCATTTTCGCAAAATACATTCAACTTAGATTTCACTCGTAATTTCCAAAAAGTAGGTGGTTTCAATTACATAAACGTGGCTTTTGGTGGTGAAATCAGACTTGAAAAATTCAAAATCATAGCAGGTGAATTGAATTCATACTACGGAGCCGCTGTTCAAAGAGCCGCTGCACCATTTACAGTGGGTGGTGTTTCTCCAGGAACGGTTGCGGCTGCTCCAGGCTCACAAGTATTTCCTGGTTATCAGCCTAATGATGCCACTGACAAAAGCCGTGATAACGAAGCGGTTTATGCAGACTTTGAAGCAGAGAAAGGGCGTTTATTACTTGGTGTGGCGGGTCGTTTCGAGAATTTTAGTGATTTTGGTTCAACCATCAATGGTAAAATATCGGCTCGTTTACAAATTACGGATAACATTGCTTTGCGTGGTGCGGCAAGTACGGGTTTCAGAGCTCCATCTTTGCATCAACGCTATTTCCAAAATACTTCAACACAGTTTATCAATGGTTTGCCCTCAAATACCCTAACGGTAAATAATGATAATGATATTGCTCGTAAAACAGTAGGTGTTGATGCCCTTCGTCCAGAAACATCCCTAAACTTGTCATTAGGTTTGACGGCAAAAATTGCTAATTCATTGACTTTAACGGTAGATGCATATCAAATTGATATCAAAGACCGTATTGTTTACTCAGGTGCATACTCACGGGCTCAGTTAGGCATTACAGATGCTACTCAGTTTCCTGGCGTAAACAACGTCCGTTTCTTTGCCAATGCAGTAAATACTCGTACACAAGGTATAGATATTGTAGCAACGGAGCGTATAAACCTGAGCAAAGGTAAATTAACCCTGTCGGCTGCCTTGAATTTCAATAACAATAAAGTAACAGCTCTAAACAGTACACCATTAATTGATGCTGTAAAAAACAATGACCCTACTGTCAACCCAAGTACTTGGTATCGTACTGCTTTGTTTGACAGACAACAATATGCTTTAATTGAAGCCTATCTGCCAAGAAGCAAGTGGAATTTGAGTGCGGCTTACAACATTGGTAGATTGGATGTAACTTTTAGAGCGGTTCGTTTCGGTGAAACACAGTTTAAAAATGTAGTAGATCCATTAGCAAAAAAAGCAGATGGAACGTATTGGAACACGCAGTTTAATTATGGTGATGGCGTAACTGCTCCCATTGACCAAACTTTCAGTGCTTTGTGGATTTGTGATTTGGTGGTAGGTTATAAAATTACAAAGTCATTATACGCATCAGTTGGAGCTAATAACTTATTTGATGCTTATCCAGACCAAATATTCATTGATGCACGAAATGCCCAAGGTTCAATTGACTATAACGCCAGCCGTGATGCCTCAAACCGTGGACGTTTATTATTCCAACCAAACCAAGGTGGATACAACGGACGTTTTGTATTTGCTAAGGTGAGCGTGAATTTTTAAGTTTAAACAACAATTAAAACTTATCAAATGTCAATAAATTAGATAATGTTTAGTTTTTGTCTAAAAAAACTAAACCAAGTATTTGATTGTTCGGCTTATGTTTTTAAGTTTGTTAAGGAACAGTGTAAAATAAACAATTAACTTATTATTCGGTAATGCGTTAATAAAAATTGTGTAGTAATTTGCAATCATTCTAAAATCTGATTATTTGTACGTTTAAGACGTACCTAAAAATATAAAATAGGTTGTGGTGGCTTTAAAAATCTTGAACCCCACAATTATATTTTGGTGTGTTAGTGATATGAATTAGCGAAACTCTTTGAGCTTCGCTAATTTTTTTTTGTCCTTAGATAAAACCATTTATCAAAAATAAATATTTTTTTCTTATAGTACCTTGTTTTACATAGTACCTTTTTATATCTTTGTGTGGTCGGTGAACTGCTCACGGTAAAAGGTGAACGGTTGCATCGAAAAATGACCTCTAATAATAAAATTAAAACACTCGAAATGGTTATGACCTTGGATTATGATTTGATTGTAAAACCGTTCCCCGTGAACCATTCACCATTTACCGTTAATTAAAATATGGATTTAGAAAACGCCAAAGTGCAGATGCGAAAAGGAATTCTGGAATTCTGTATCCTGCACATTATTTCGAGAGGCGAAGTGTATGCCTCCGATATGCTCGAAGAATTGACCTCCGCTAAGATTATGGTGGTGGAAGGTACTTTATATCCACTACTGACCCGTCTGAAAAATTCGGGGCTTTTGGATTATAAATGGATTGAGTCTCAGTCGGGACCTCCTCGAAAATATTATGTCTTGACCGATACTGGCAAAGCTTTTTTAACTCAATTTGAAGAAACTTGGGTAGAATTACAGGGTTCAGTCAATCAGATAATTCAAGATTCATTTCATCATCATAATCCTTAATTAAATGAAAAAGACCATATCAATCAATATCGCAGGGACATTATTTTATATCGAAGAAGACGGATTCGAGAAACTAAATGCCTATCTGAAAGCTATTCAGAAATATTTTTCTTCTTATGAAGGTTCTAAAGAAATTGTAGAAGACATCGAAGCACGGATTGCCGAGAAGTTTTGGGACAAACAAAAATCCGAGGATAAACAAGCCATTTCAGTTCAAGATGTGGAAGGTTTAATTGCCTCAATGGGTTCAGTTTCAGACTTTGCCGCCATCGAAGAAGAGGAAGATTTGGCAATGGCTGGTACAAAATCAGAGGGACAGGAAGCCAATTCAAGTTCTTCCAAAAACAACGATTCCTACGGGTATGATTACAAAACTGCCTATAATAAAAGTAACTCTGAATACAAATATGATTCGGGCATAAAAAAACTTTACAGAGATACCAAACGTAAACTTTTGGGAGGCGTTTGTGCAGGATTGGCTCATAATTTAGGTTTCGACCCACTTTGGATTCGCTTGTTTTTCCTCTTCTTATTTTTAGGAATAGGTCCTATTACGGCAGGTGCTTTCTCTGGAATTATGTTCGTTTTCTACATAGCTTGTTGGATAGCTTTCCCAGCCAACCCCGCTTTGGAAGAAGATGAACGCATTCGTAAATTTTACAGAAATCCTGATGGAAAAGTTTTGGGTGGTGTCATGAGTGGTATTGCCTCATACACAGGTTGGGACTTAGGAATGTTGCGTTTTGTATCGGTTTTGAGTATCTTTTTATTCGGTTCTGGAATTGTTATCTACTTGATTTTGTGGGCAATAGCTCCCGAAGCCAAAACTTTGACCGATAAAATGCAGATGTCGGGCGAACCCATTACCTTAGAAAATATTGAGTCGAACATCAAGCGGACTTTCCATGTTGAAGACAAACCAGAGAATACTTTGAGCAAATTATTATTACTCCCATTCAGGGTTATCTCACAGGTTTTCAAGGCATTAGGACCTTTTGCTGAGTTTTTGATTTCGGCAGGGAGAGTTTTTGTGGGTGCCATGATGGCGTTTGTGGGAAGCATCGGCATAATATCTTTGTTTTTTGCTCTATTCGTGGGCTATACCGCTTTAGAGAGTGGACACGTCCGTTTTGGAAATTTACCCATTGGTCTTATTGGGCGTGATGCTTCGCCGCTGATGATTTTTGGTGGTTTCTTGGCAATGGTAGTACCAGCATTTGTAATTGCTTGGGCGGGTATTTCCTTAGTTATTCGCAAAAATTTATTCACGCCAACTGTTTGGCAAAGTGCTTTGGGCGTATTCCTGATAGGCTTGTTTGTATCTATGTACACGGGAGTACGTTACGCCAAAAACTTTGCTAAAACGGCTTCGGTAGAGAAGGTTTCAAATTATACAATTGATACAAAAACCCCTCTATTTGAGCGTAATTATATGGACGAAGACCAAGATTGGGAGCCTTCAACGGAACTCATTGGCTATGATGGCACAACCATAAAAGTAGAGCAAGTTTTCAAAGCAGATGGGAAAGACAAGCAAAATGCCGAGCAAAATGCGGTGTCAGTAAATTATAATATTGTCCAAAAAGATTCAGTTTTAGCTTTTGATGACCGCTTTGAATTTAAAGATAATACGCCTTTCCGTGACCAAAGAATTCATATCAAGATTTATGTTCCTTACGATAAAACATTTTCGATGAGTAGGGGTTTTGCAGATTTTGTAGATAATAGTTTTGATGGACAATATTTTGATGATTCCAAAGGTGATAAATTTAAAGGTTCCCTTTGGAAATTCACCAAAGATGGCGAGTTAGTTTGTACCAATAGAACCATCTCGAAAGTAACAGAAGATGAAGAAGGCACTCGGATGCAAAGCCTTGATATTAAGGATTTTGAGTATATAAAAACCAATGATTATTGCAATATTGTTATTGAAGAAGGGGATGAATTTGAAGTAAAAGTTCCAGAAGATAGTAAATTGCAATATGACGTAAGAAGTAATACGCTGGAAATTAATAATAACGTTACGAAAATCCATATCACGATGCCTAAATTAAGAGGTATTACGATGAAAAAAGGTTCGGGAGAATGTGTGGTAAAAGATTTTGATATGGATAATTTAGAAATTGAATTATTTGATGCTAATAAACTGGAAATCAACGGTTCGGCAAAATTCTTAAAAGCAAAATTATCCAATAATGCTAATCTGAAAGCCTTTGATTTGGAAAGCGATAAAGTAGATATTGAAGTAAAAGACAATGCCTACGCAGAGGTTCATGCACAAAATAATTTGATTGCCAAAAGCGATAATACGGGTAGAGTTACCTTTCGAGGAGAACCTTCTTCAGTAACTAAAACGGTTACGGGGCAGGGTGCTATTGAGAAGGAATAGTATCATATTTCACGGCAACCTTCACCATCAAATAAAACGTCCCACGGCAATCTTTGCCGTGGGACGTTTTGAGTATATCTCCATTCAAAAACCCTTATTCAGATTGATAAATAATCCTAAATTCGTAGGCATTTTTGATATACCAAAACTGAGCATAAGCCCTAAAAATATGAACGAGCATAATTCAAGAAGAGACTTCCTCAAAGTTAGCGGTTTGGCTCTTGGTGCTGGATTAATCACCCATAATATACAAGCAAAAAATAACAAAATGGAAGACGTAATCATTGGTCATAATTCGCATAAATATCGTGTAAAAGCGGGTTGGGGTGTTTTGGATGCGGGTAAAAACCCCGTGAACGATTGCCACGAAATGGTAGAAGATGCCAAAGGTCGCTTGATTATGTGTACAAATGAAATCAAAAATAACATCCTGATTTATGACAAATCGGGCAGGTTATTAGAGGCTTGGGGAACAACTTATCCTGGGGCTCACGGTTTGACGATTGCGAATGAAGGGGCAGAACAATTTTTGTATTTATGTGATAATGCTCGCCATCAAGTCATTAAATTGGATTTGAAAGGTAAAGAAATCATGAAATTGGAGTACCCAAAAGAGACGGGAATGTATGATGCTCCGAACCAATTTGTTCCAACCGAAACAGCTATAAATCCCGCCAATGGAGATATTTATGTGGTGGATGGATATGGATTAAATTATATTACACAATATGATGCCAAAGGAAAATACATTCGCCATTTTGGAGGAAAAACTGCCGATGGAAGTTATCAAGACGATAAGTTCAACTGCTGTCATGGAGTTTTGGTTGATTTGAGAGACAAGAATAATCCTACTTTACTAATAACTGACCGTTCTAATCAATGCCTCAAACGTTTTACCTTAGACGGCAAGTTTTTGGCAGTTTATTATTATCCTGGCACGTACATTTGCCGTCCTGTGCCACACGGAGATTATATTTTTGCGGCAGCCTATCACAGTGGCGACCAAAGTTGGAATAATTCGGGCTATATTCAGGTGATTGATAAGGATATGAAAGCGATTTCGACCCCAGGAGGTTCTGAACCGATTTACCAAAATGGCAAACTCGTGCGACAGTATAATGATAGTCCAAACACCGTTTTCATGAATCCGCATGATGTATATGTGGACTCGGATGAAAATGTGTACGTCCCTCAATGGAATTCCAAAAAGACTTATCCTGTAAAATTGGAACGAGTTTAATTTTCGATGTTTGATTCGGGCGGCGTTCCGCTTCGATGTTCGATGTTCGGTTCAGCAAGGAACTATAATATATCAAATATCTAAAACCGAAAAAAGTACAGGTCGCATCGAAATGACATTTTCCAAACATCGAACATCGAATCACAAACATCGAAACAAAAATGCTTTTACAAACCTCCGCCCCCTCAGATTGGGCTATGTTTTTTGGACATTTTCATCCCGTAGTGGTTCACCTGCCCATCGGGATGTTGGTAATTGCAGCTATTCTGGAATTTATTTCTCGTAAAAAAGGACTGGAAAGTTTACAACCCGCCATCGCTCCTATTTTATGGTGGGGAATGATTTTTGCTATCGTTTCCTGCATTTTTGGCTACCTCCTCTCCTCTTCGGGCGAATACAATGAAGATACTCTTTTTTGGCATCAGTGGATGGGCATTACCGTAGCTTTGGTGGCTTTAGGAGCTTGGTATATGAAGAAAAATTGGGCTTCTGATAGCACGATGAAGAAAGTTTATATACCTTCAATATACGCTTTGGTCATTCTGCTAACGGCTACTGGACACCTCGGCGGCAATATGACCCATGGCGAAGATTACCTGTACTCTTACACGCCCGAACCTTTTCGTAGTCTTGCGGGGCTGCCTCCACATACCAATGGAACGGGGAAAGTTAGGAAGATTGAGAATATCCAACAAGCTCTTGTATATCAAGATGTTATTGCTCCTGTGATGGAACAAAAATGCTGGTCTTGCCACAATGCCAACAAAATAAAAGGGCAGTTGCGGATGGATAAAGTAGAATTATTTACGAAAGGAGGCGAACACGGAGCAATTTTCAAAGCCAACGACCCTGAAAATTCTGAACTTTTGAAAAGAGTATTGTTGGATATGAACGATGAACATCATATGCCCCCAAAAGGTAAAACGCCACTGACAGAACAAGAAATTGCGTTGTTGCATTGGTGGATAAAAGGCGGAGCAAAATTTGATGTAAAAGTAGCTCAAATGAAGCCTGATGAGAAGATTAAGCCCATTTTGGCGGTTTTGGCAGGTGGTAATTTATTAGCAACATCTGCAAGCGGTGGCGAAACTATTTCACCCGTTTTTAGTGAAAAAATAGTGGCAGCTTCTCAAACGGATATAAAAAAATTGACTGATTTGAACGTAATTGTGATGCCCGTAGCCAAAGACCAAAATTTCTTGGATGTCAATTTTATTAATGCTCATGGATTGGATGATGCTAAAATAAGTTTAGTTTCCAATCTTTCTGACCAAATTGTTTGGTTGAAATTAGGCAATACCAAAATTACAGATAAATCATTGGGAGAGATTGCTAAATTGAAGAATCTGACTCGTTTAAATTTGGAACATACAGCCATTACAGATGCTGGAATTGCACAATTGAAAGATTTAAAATATTTGGAATACATCAACCTTTTTGATACCAAAATTACCGATGTTGGCATCGCAGCATTAGCCAAATTGAAGGCTTTGAAAAAAGTATATTGTTGGCAAACCAAAGTAACCCAAGCGGGAGTAATAGCCCTCAAAAAAGCCTTACCCAATGTAGAAGTTGATACTGGCTGGCAAGAAAAAATGCCTATACTTGTGGATTCTTCGGCACGGGTAGCGGTGAAGAAAGTGGCTAAGTAACTTGTGCTAAAATTTACGATTTAAAAATGATTCGATTTACAATTTTATAGTCTAATTGTAAATCGAATTATTCTTAAATCGAAATTCATATTTATTCATCCCAAAGATTTTCCAACGTATAATCACTTCCTTCCAAACACCAAAAATCACCTTTGATATAGCGATAATGAAGGTCTAAACTGCTCATTTTAGCCATTTCATCAGCAGTAAGTTCAATGTCTGCCGCTTCAAGGTTTTCTTTTAGTCGAACTGGATTTACTGATTTCGGAATGACCGATGTACCTCTATTCACTGCCCAAGCCAGTATAATTTGAGCAACCGAAACGCCTTTCTGGTTAGCAATTTCCTGAATTATTGGGTTTTGAAAAAGTTTGGGTTCATCTTCCAAAATTCTTATGGCTGGTCTGTCGGAAGAACCCAAGGGGCAGTAACCCGTCAAGAAAATACCTTTTTCATTGGCAAAGTCCAGAAGAGGTTGTTGTTGCAAAAAAGGGTGCAATTCTACTTGCAATACTTCGGGCATTACGCCAGTTTCATTCGCAATTTGATTGATTTTCTTGATACTAAAATTGGAAACGCCAATGTGTTTGATCAATCCTTGTTCTTTCAAATCAATTAAACCTTGCCAAGTTTCCGACAAGGGTATTTCTGATAAACTAATCAAATCACTCCCTTTTTGGGCATAGCTCACATCATCCTGTAATACAACGGGCCAATGGATTAGGTATAAGTCCAAATAATCCAATCCTAAATCACGCAATGTTATTTCAAAAGCGGCTTGAATTTGCTCTTTTCGATGGCGATTATTCCATAATTTGGACGTAATCCAAAGGTCTTCTCTTTTTACTTCTCCATTTTTTATGGCATCAGTAATGGCCTGACCTATTTCTGCTTCGTTGCCATAGAAAAAGGCACAATCAAAATGTCGATAACCTATTTCAATGGCTTTTCTGACTACTTCGTAAACCTCGCCTTTGGCAGATTTCCAAGTTCCTAAGCCCATAGCGGGCATTTTATCTTTATTCTTAAACGTTAAGTATTGCATATTTTTTTAAACTAATTCTTATCTTAAATAACCTCTTTAAGTGGTAATATTTTTATTTAACATTACTATTTTTTCGAGTAATAATAATTACTCCATTTCCCCCTCGTGAACCGTAAATTGCCGTGCTTGCAGCATCTTTCAGTACACTTACTCGTTTTATATCTACAGAACTAATAGATTGATACACAGAAGAATAACCTCCATTTACGGCAATACCGTCAAGGACAAATAAGGGTTCATTGGAACTCGTGAAAGAGCCTATGCCATGCACAACCACTTGGGCAGATGCACCATCGCCCGTTACAGTTACGCCTGACAAACCTCGCAAATACACATCCAAACCCACAATGGTATTTTGTGCATCTACGGTACTGCTTGAACTCGTTTTATTTCGTGGCGATTCCTTGGAATATCCATTGCTGATTAAATCTGGATTTTCATAATTGTTATTCGCTTGGGCAGGAGCAATTTTATTGGCACATGAACCCAAAAAAAATAGTACCAATAGGCACAATAATATGGTAAAGTTTTTCATGATTATTGATTTTGAAAATTTTTATCTAATCTACCTTTTATTCTTGAATAATCATAACTGAATTAGGGAATACGAATCGGGCTCAATTGCATAAAGTTTAAAAAGGTTCTCAAATAGTCTAACTTAAGAAAGAAATTATAGTTTATGTTTTAGATAAGATACAAGTTTTTGTATAATATCGTAATTTTGGCATTATCAATTTAACTTAAAATATTTGTTATAATTCGATTGATATAAAGATATGGAGTTTTAATTTCCCAATCTTCCAATTAAAGAATTTTCAAATTGAATTAATGAGTTTATCAATCAAAGAAATACAGGCACCGATAGCCAAAGAAATGAAAGCCTTTGAAGGAAAGTTTCGGGATTCCATGAAAACTAAGGTTAGGCTGTTGGATACAATCATGAATTATATCGTTCAACGAAAAGGTAAGCAAATAAGACCAATGTTTGTATTTCTGACGGCTGGATTAATGGGTGATATTTCCGAAAAATCGTATCGTGGTGCTGCCCTTATCGAACTTCTTCACACGGCAACGCTTGTACATGATGATGTAGTGGACGAATCCAATTATCGCCGTGGTTTCTTTTCTATAAATGCGCTCTGGAAAAATAAAATTGCTGTACTGGTAGGTGATTATTTATTATCAAAAGCCCTTTTACTTTCTATTCACAACGAAGATTTTGAGTTGTTGAAAATTGGCTCAACCGCTATTTTGGAAATGGCAGAGGGGGAATTGATGCAGATAGAGAAGGCTCGAAAATTAGATATTACAGAAGAAGTCTATTTTGAAATTATCCGTAGAAAAACCGCCACTTTAATTGCTGCCTGTTGTGCTATGGGCGTAAGTTCTGTTGGAGCAGATGCCGATACCGTAGAAAAAGCTCGATTGTTTGGTGAAAAAGTGGGTATTGCTTTCCAAATAAAAGATGATTTATTTGATTACGGAGATGCTGAGATTGGCAAGCCGCTGGGCATTGATATTAAAGAGAAAAAAATGACATTGCCGCTTATTTACGCTTTGAATCAATCAGATTGGCTGACAAAAAGGCGGATTGTTAAAATTATCAAAAACGAATCAGAAAATCCTCAAAAAGTATCAGAAGTAATTGATTTTGTCAAAAAATCTGGTGGACTCGAATACGCTACCCAAGCTATGAAAAACATCGTTGCCGAAGCCCAAGCAATTCTAAATACCTTCCCCGATTCTATTTTCAAAACTTCTTTAGCCGGCTTGGTGCAGTTCACCATTGAGCGGAGTAAGTGATTCGTTTAAGCGGAACAGGCAATATTTCTTCCATAAATTAAACATGAATAATGCCGAATCATGCTTCAAAACATAATTACAGACCATCTTCACGTTCTTTTGCTGCCGCCAAAGACCACCAAGGCAAATAGGGATAAGCATGATGTTCATGATGATACCCAAAGAAATAGCAAGTAAAAAATGCAACAATATGGTTTAATTGCTGACTTCGAGCCTTGAACCTGTCAGTAGAATTATGCTCGCCACGGTGGGGTAAGTAAGTACCAAAATAAAATAATTGGAGCGTACTGAGAATGGCTGGAACTTCCCAAAAAACAATGAGATTTTCCATCGGGAAGAACAGTTTTAGTAAATTATACGTAATTGCCATCAACAAGATTTGCCAAAATGTAACGTACTCCAAGGCAAATTTGAGATACCATCTAAAGAAATTTCCATGATAATAATCGGGGTCATCGTCAGATACTACATGGGCGTGATGAAGATGATGTTTGCGAGACAGTTTTGCATAATTATTATACGCAAAAATAGTAGCACACACAAAGCCAATACAATAGTTAAGTCGTTTATTTTCAGGCATTACCACACCATGAATAGCATCGTGGGCGGTGATAAATACGCCAGTGTATAGGTGCATTTGCACAAGTACAAATATATACACAAGTGGGTTGTTCCACTCAATTTTATAGTGCAGCAGGTATATCAATGATATTGCCCAAAGGGAAATAATAGTTAGGGCAAAAAATAATCCTTTGTTTTTCATGAAAAGCCGTTTGTAAAAAGTCTATGGAAGGCATCATACAAAGCAAAACCTTCCATGTTCCATATTATTATCAAAACCCTAAAATCACTAACTTTGTTCTGATTACAACACAGATGATTCATGGCAAAATTAGAAAAAGATTTACAAGAGGCAATCATAGCGATGCCACAAAAGGAAAAAGATAAGTTATTATTGAAACTCATCACCAAAGATGAGGTGCTAACCCAGCAATTACAGTTTCAATTGGTTGAAGCAGGAGACACTATGGAGTCTCGGAGGGATGATATTCGTAATAGTATTGATAAACTTTACCGCATCGACCATTATTCATCGGGTTATTTGATGATGGATATGCGGTATATTAGTGGTGATATTACCCGCCATATCAAAGTAACCAAAGACAAATATGGTGAAGTAGAATTGACCATAAAACTGTTAAAAGAGTGCTTTGAGAAGCAAATGAAGTGGATTCAGAAATATTCGGCAAAGTCGGATACACTTGCCAATTACGTGGCAAAACGAACCGATGCCATTTTGAAAAAACTCATAAAACTTCATCCAGACCTTCAGTTTGATTTTCATGGCGATATGAATTATATCTTGGAATGTTGCCATAAATATGCCCCCGCCAATTACGCTCGAGTGATGGATTTACCGAAGCATTTTGAGATTCAGGATTAGTTCATTTATTAATTTGAATCTCATCCCACAGCAGCCAGTGTGCACAAGGAATGGTGCCTTGATAAGTAAAATTATTATCTTTTTCTATCCGCAAAAGATAAGTATCCATCCAATCAAAAAAGAAGGGATTGGCTGCAATTTCCAAATGAGAAGCTATTAGCAAGGGTTTTTTATCAGCCTTATTTTCTAATAATATTTCACCCGCAGTTATAAAAGTAGGTCCTTTAAAGCCTTGATAAGAGTGATTTAGCCTCGAATCAAGATTAACGGGCAAAGATAGGTTCATTAATTCTGCAGTAGTTTTCACTCGGCAAAACTCACTCGAAATAATTTTTCCAATTGGTAACTTATTGTTAGTAAACACTTTACCTAATTCCGCTGAACGTAGCCTTCCTTGGTCATTCATCTGTCTTGCCAATTTGCTATCACAAGATTTCCACCATTCTGAGGGTAAATTTTCAAATAGTCCAGTTCCTCCATCCACGCCCACATCCGCATCAGCGTGTCTTAGCACGATGGCGTACTTTAAATCTGTTTTGTATAAGTTTTCGATATTTTTCCAACCTTGTAAATACTGTTCACTAATTGGTGTATTACTACTAAAAATAATATAAAAAATCAATTTGCTATTATCATCCCAAGTAATTTCAACCTTTTGCGTACTACGTGGATTGGGTACAGATTTAATTAAACCAGATTCAGTAATAGAAAATCCATTGCTATCACTACTAATAATTTTGAATTTCCCACTTTCATTAGTTTGCACCTGATAATTAATCCCCGTAATAAAAAGTACATGATTATAAAATTCGGGCGATGTAATGCTTCCCTTGCTTGAATTTGGGCTGATGCTATTAGTATTTTTATTACAAGACCAGATAATAAAAAAGAAAAATAGAAATAGATAATTAACGGTTTTCATAATTATAAGAGTTTAATTTTCAATAAGTTAATAATAGATTATCGGTATTTACTGTTTTTCAAATACATATTCATAATT
>JANPGQ010000583.1:0-1595 GCA_031423975.1 Cytophagales bacterium
CCTTTTCCATCAAGTGGAGGGGATTTATGTGGATAAAAATGTTGGTTTCAAGGATTTGAAAGATACGCTTTATTATTTTGCCAAAGAGATGTTTGGGCAAGATACCAAAGTGCGTTATCGTCCTTCATATTTTCCATTTACCGAACCTTCGGCAGAGATTGATATTACGTGTTTAATCTGTAAAGGAAAGGGCTGTAATGTTTGTAAATACACGGGTTGGGTAGAAATTGCGGGTTCTGGCATGGTGGACCCTAATGTATTGGAACAATGTGGCATCGACTCACAAGAATACACAGGTTTCGCCTTCGGAATGGGTATTGAAAGAATCACCATGTTGAAATATCAAATCAAAGATTTACGATTATTTACCGAGAATGATGTAAGATTTTTACGTCAGTTTGAGGGGTTGTGATGCAAATAAATGGATGATTGATATTTTAAATTGTAAAGAATTAAACTAAAATAATTTTATGAGAGAGAAATATATTAATCCATTTACTGATTTTGGTTTTAAAAAAACTTTTCGGTGAAGAAGCAAATAAGGATTTATTAATTGACTTCTTGAATGAATTATTAGAAGATAGAGGTGGTTTAACAGATTTAACATTTATTAAATCTGAACAATTAGGAGCTACCGAAGCGGATAGAAAAGCTATTTCTGATTTGTATTGTCAAAATTCAAAAGGGGAAAAATTTATTGTAGAGTTACAGAAGGCAAACGGTGCGACGTATCGCCAGAAGTTTTTCAAGGATAGAAGCATCTATTATTCAACTTTTCCTATCCAAGAACAGGCTTTGAAAGGCGATTGGGATTATAAATTAAATGCAGTTTATACGATTTCAATCATGGATTTTGAATTCGATTATAATCAATTTCACAAAAATAAACTTCGCCATGATATTCAATTATTAGACATAGAAACGAAAGAATTATTTTATGATAAATTAAAGTTTATTTATCTCGAAATGCCTAAGTTTAATAAATCTATTGACGAACTCGAAACGCATTACGATAAATGGCTGTACGTTTTAAAAAATCTTCCAAAATTAGACCGAATACCCGATAAATTAAAGGAGGGTTTGTTTTTAAGACTTTTTGAAGTGGCAGAGATAGCAAAGTATGATGATAATGAGCAAAGAGCTTATCAAGATTCCGTAAAATATTATCGTGATTTGAAAAATGTTATGGATACCGCAGTAGAAGAAGCAATGATGAATAGAAATACTGAAATTATTAAAAACTTAGTAAAAGAAGGGGCTGATAATAAATTTATTTCAAAAATTACTGATTTAAGTTTCGACCAAATTGAATCTATTAAACTTGCTATTGAATAATTTTCAAACAAGAATTATTCAGTTTGAAGCACTTCACTTAAAACTGTGAGGTGTTTTCTTTTTATTCTAAAATGTTAAAAACCTATCTAATTAACACATTTTAACTACTCCATTCTTCACAAGCCAATCATATTTTGTATTTTTGGTAATATTATTGCCACAGACTTAACAGCCTTAATTCCCCCAAAAGGCAACGCATATCAAAACTCCCCTCTGGGGTTGGGGGCTATTTTCTAAATTATGAACAATTTCAAAAGAAT
>JANPGQ010000584.1:0-3169 GCA_031423975.1 Cytophagales bacterium
GCCGCGCCCGTCAGCATCGCCCCCCAACACAACAGCGCGCCGACGCGGGAAGACCTGTTGCGGGGGTTGGCCGTCAGCAGCCACGACCTGGGGTTCGGCGCGACCGAATTGGGAGACGTGGCGGCAAAATTGGGTGTAAAATACGATGTAGGTATGGAATCTAAAACCACTTATAACGAAAGAATTGCTCCCGAAAAAGCGAATAATATTGTGCAAGATTTGACGTATGTAGTGGTTCTGAAAGAATTTTATAAAGATGTAACCATCAGTAAAACAATATCTTATAATAAAGAAGATTTCATTTGTGCTTGCGAAAAACTTTGTCCCGATAAAAAAATGCCTCGGCTTTGGGACTGTGATAAAATGAAAACTTATGGGCAGCTCCAAAATGGGAAATTCATGATAAATTGGCCCATCAATGGCAATGATTTCTACGCAAATATGGTGGAAATGAACGATACCCAACGCCAAGAAACCATCAAAAAAGCCAAAGAACATACCCTAAATTTTGTCTATTTTATGCAAACAGAATTGGGCTGGAAAACCTTGGGATTAGCAGACGAATTTCCCACTAATGATAAACTTCCTCTAATTCCCTATCATCGTGAAAGTCGTAGAATTCATGGACTCGCTCGCCTCAATATGAATCATTTGGAAAAGCCTTATGAGCAAGCCGAACCACTTTATCGCACCGCTATTGCCGTGGGTGATTATCCCATAGACCAGCATCATGGCAAAAATACTAATGCTCCTGATTTATACTTTGTTCCCGTGCCATCTTTCAGTATTCCTTTGGGTAGTTTGATTCCAGAAGGAGTTGATAATCTGATAGTTGCGGAGAAATCTATCTCAGTTTCTAACCTGGTTAACGGAGCAAGTCGCTTGCAACCTGTGGTCATGGAAATTGGTCAGGCAGCGGGTATATTAGCGGCTTTGTGTGTGCAAGAAAAAATTTCTCCCCGACAGACTTCTATTAGAAAAGTACAAGATAATTTGTTGAAATTTAAGGCATATTTACTACCATTTTTAGACGTAAAACCCGACCATCCAAATTTTGAAGCAATCCAACGTATTGGTACGACTGGAATTTTGAAAGGAGAAGGTAAAAATATGAAATGGTCTAACCAAACGTGGTTTTATCCCGATTCCGTGATGACCAATGGTGAAGTAATTAAGGCTTTGAAAACCTTTTATCCGACCTTGAAAATGCAAGCTAACGAACAAGTTTTATCCGAAAAATTGGTGGCAGATGATGCCTTCGAGATTCTTACTAAAATACAACCCGTTCCCGCTGATTATTTGCAATCTATCATGAAAAATTATCCAAATAAAAATCAACCCATCACTCGTGCAATGTTGGCAGATTTAATTGATAGAATTCTCGACCCTTTTCATCGGAAAGAAGTTGATTTTAAAGGAAATTTTAGGTAAGCTGTACACAGTAAAAGGTAAACGGGTTTGACAATAAACTTCCCGTAATAATGTCCATTGAGGGTTTGTAAATTCGAGAAGTTGAACCATGAGATTTTTTTTGAATGATTCTTTTATGATATTTGTTGCTTTTAAACGGAAAATGGTCGTGTAAAATTCGTCGTAAAATCCGTTCACCTTTTACCGTGTACCGTTCACCGATACGATGAATAAACAAATAATTTTCCAAAATTTAGGACTAATTGACTACCAAATTGCTTGGGATTATCAAGAGAAACTCCATGCCGAAATAGTAGCCGTAAAATTAGAAAATAGAAATTTATTGCCTGAAAATCAAATACTTACGCCTAATTACCTTCTGTTTTGTGAACATCCCAACGTTTATACAATGGGCAAAAGTGGCAAGTCCGAACATCTTTTATTAGACGAAAAAGGTTTAGAAAAATACGAAGCCGAATATTATAAAATCAATAGGGGAGGGGATATTACTTATCATGGCAAAGGGCAATTGGTGGGTTATCCGATTCTGGATTTAGAGAATTTCTTTACCGATATTCACCGCTACATGAGGTCGATGGAGGAAGCCGTCATCCGCACTTGTGCAGATTTTGGTATTGAGGCAGGACGCATTGAAGGACTCACGGGCGTGTGGATTGACCATGTAGAGCGTAAAAATCCACGTAAAATTTGTGCGATGGGCGTAAAGGCAAGTCGATGGGTAACGATGCACGGTTTCGCTTTGAATGTTAATACTGATTTGAGCTATTTCAAACATATAATTCCTTGTGGCATTGACGATAAAGCAGTTACTTCAATGGAAAAGGAATTAGGTAAAATGCTTGATTTTCAAGAAGTTAGTGATAAAATGTTAAAGAATTTTAAAGATATATTTGAAATGAAATAAGTGAAATAGTTGAACTATTTACTTATTAATACAGACTCTTTTTAAGCCTAAATAAGTCCTTCCAAGGGTTGTAACTCATTGAATAAATATGAAAAAAGATATAGAATTTCCAGTGGTCGAGGGCGTGAAAATTACCATTGCCCGAAATTATAATGAATTGAACGAACCCGAGTGGAACGTTTATCTAATCAATCGTTTGAAAAGTAAACTGACCAATGTTTTCGTAACATCACGTGGATATGGCGCAGATGAAAATGGTAATCCCATAAAAACATCTCAGTTACGGCATTTTTTAGAAGATGTTCCTGCCGAAGGAATTGTGAAAGTAGAGATGATTTTTCCAGAAGTTTTTCATCTGAATAATGAATACTGGTTAAGTTATTTTATTGATAATCAATTGTTTGATAAAAAATTTATATTCGTTCCCGAAAGTATCAGAGAAGAGAATTTGATTAAAATTGAACAATTAAATTTGGAAGGAATTTTGCACGAGTAGGGGCGAACCTATGTGTTCGCCCAATATCATTTATCATATCAAAAAAGGGCAAACACGTAGGTTTGCCCCTACGATTTTTACCTTTGTTAGTGTTTTTACCAACAAGCTACTGACCTATTTTTTGGTAAAAACACCAACAAAAGCGAAAATATTTCCCTCCTAAAATCCTCAAAATAAATAAATTAGGGCTATTTATTGAAAATTCAAAAAAATATTTTTCAGGAAAGGTTACAAATAAAAATGCGGTTGGTATTAGTCAGTGAAAGACAAATCTTTCGAGCAAAACCCGAATCGGCTGAAAGGATTGGGGTCTTATTTTTAAACAACATAAAAAAATG
>JANPGQ010000585.1:0-4556 GCA_031423975.1 Cytophagales bacterium
TAAAACTGTTTTAAATAAGAAATTTTGGCAATTGATTGTTGCTCGGTTTGTCTGGCTAAGTCGTTGGTTCTGAATCTTGTAAGTCCATCATTCGAAAGTTTTGTTCTGTAATCATCATAACCTCTTTGATTGAAAACTAAGTAAATAAACGAAAGTGGTTTGTATTCCCAAGAGAAACGGATATTCCAAACATCAAAATTACTGATTGAATTATGCTGATAAAAACCAATCAATTGCACTCGTGGATTGAGGGCTAATCTACCTTGAAAATTAAAAAGTTGATTGTTACCAGTTTCTGAATTTATACCTAAATTTTTGTATGAATTATGGACAAATTTTGCCTCAAATGATACTTGGGGCAAAGGGGCAATTCTTAAATTTGCGTTGTAGGTTGTCAATTCTCCATTATAATATTTTCCAGTTTCAGCATTGAGTGTATATGAAATTTTCTTGGAACGGTCGTTGAAATACCAAAAGCTGAAACGACTGTATTTGTATTGTCCCTGTGGAATACCAACATTAAAAAACGACAATTGTTCACTACCATCTGAATAATCTAATAGTTGATAATAAGAATTACTGAAAAGTCCGATACCTGCACCACTTTGAAAAGTAAACCAAATCGGATTTGTATTCAATTGTTCTTCAATAAGTTTGCCCGTAGTAGTGGAATAGTAATTCAAATAAAATCCGCCAGGCTCAAAACTTCGGATGGACTTTGGCAACCATTTACCCCGATTTAACCAATACGCACCCGCCGAATTTTCAATAACATCTGGACGAGAAACAAAGCCCATTTCTGGATTAAAAGCTTTATTTACAAGGTTTTGCGTAAGATAATACGTCCATTTGATACCTTTATGACTTAATTGATAGTGTCCAGCGAACCCCATTTTTTCACTTGTCCCATCCGAAAACATTGCCATGGTGTTAATACTGGTACTTTCATTGAGCCTAAAAAAACCATCCACCGAACCCGTGAAATTATCGTGAACGGCATCGTTTTTCCAAGTAATAATTCCACCAATTCTATTTTGTTTTCCAATATTTTGTGAGAATCTACCCACAAAAAAGTTGGTTGCCAAATTATCAATATTGGCTTTTTGACGCACGTATAAAAGACCAGAATTACTACTTAACGAACGATTAACGATTCTCAACCCTGCATCAATGGGAACAGGTTTTCCATTATTATCAAGCCCGATTGTTCTACTAAAAAATGGTTGGATAATTTGCTGTCCACCACCAAAATCATCCACTGGGCTTATTCCTGCGGCAAAGAGTGAAGCATTTTCTAAGAAAAACTGTCTTCTTTCTGGAAAAAATACGGATAGCCTTGTTAAATTATTAACCTGACGATCGGCATCGGCTTGGGCAAAATCTGTGTTGTAGGTTAAATCAACAACGGTATTGGGTGTAACTGCCCATTTGATTTCACCTCCTACTTTCACCGAAGAACCATCCGTTTTATTATACATTTCAGAGCCATCGTAATGATTATTATTGACCAACAGATAAGGCTGAACCCGAATATTGGGCGATGGGGGAGGAGCTTGAAGATTGGTTAATTTCCCCGCATATTGCATCCGTGATGGTGTAAAAGAACGTGGCACTGCCGACCAAACGGTTTGTTCATTCGTCAAGCGGCGAAGTCTGAAAAAATTGATACTCCACGTTTGAAATTTATGGGCTTGATAACGTAAAGTTTTCCATGGAATGGCAAATTCTGCTACCCAAGCTGTGTCATTTCGAGAAGTGCGTACCCGCCAAAGTCCATCCCAATCTTCATCAAAAACTTGGTCATCAAAACTCAATAAATCACGCTGAGAACCATAGGGATTTGTCATGAAAATCATGGCATTGCGTTCATCATTAAATCCATCAATCGTTACGCCAATTTGGTCACTTCCTCCGTATTCAAAATCACGTTGGAGGTTGGGTACACGCAAGCCTTTTTTTCCTGCCGGTTCGTACATAATTGCTCCAATGTACAGATAATCAGCATTGTACAATAATTTAAAAACCGTTTTTTGATTGGCTGGCTCTTTTTGTCGAGGTTCAAACTGAACTAAATTCGTAATTTCTTTGGCTTGACTCCAAACGGATTCATCCAATTTTCCATCTACTTTTAGCGAAATTTGAATGGGAGTTGCCTCAATATTTTTTTTGATAGAATCAGGCAAAAAAACATCTTGAGCGAATGAAAAATGGGTAAGAAAAATTAATAATACAAAGTAAAGTTTACGCATAAATTGCTGATGATTAGTATTTTACAAAGGTAAGGGGAAAGGGGCAAAAGGGCAAATGATGAATTATACTTAATCCTAATAGGTTTCAAAAACCTATTAGGATTTGTGAAAAAAAAAACAGAAAAGCTAAATACTTTCCTGTCTCCTTCCTCTTCTATTTCTGCCTCCTAAAAGTTGGGTTTCAATAAATATTTGGCATAAAAATTATCAATCACTTTCACGGCATCGGTGGGTGTATCTACCAATGCCACCAAATCCAAATCGTCTTCGTGGATATACCCTTGGTCGAGCATAGTGCTACGAACCCAGTCAAAAAGACCGCCCCAATAGGCTTTTCCAACCATTACCACGGGGAAACGGGCAATTTTATGGGTTTGCATCAAGGTCAATGATTCAAACATTTCGTCTAATGTTCCAAAACCGCCTGGCATGATGATAAAACCTTGCGAATATTTTACAAACATCACTTTACGGACAAAGAAATAATCAAAATCTATACTTTTATCTCTATCTACATAATCATTAGGTTTTTGTTCAAAAGGTAGCTCAATATTCAATCCCACGGATTTTCCACCTTGCAATTTTGCCCCTTTGTTGCCCGCTTCCATGATACCTGGACCTCCGCCCGTAATTACTCCGTAGCCATGACGAACCAATTTTGCGGCAATTTCTTCCGCCATCAAATAGTAAGGATTGTCGGGTTTGGTACGTGCCGAGCCAAAAATGGAAACGCATGGTCCAATTTTGGCTAATTTATCAATGCCTTCCACAAATTCGGACATCACTTTAAATATTCTCCACGATTCTTCCGAATGTATCTCCGACCAAGTGTGGTCAATAAATGCTTTTTTAATTTTTTCGTGTTCACTAATTAATCGTTCACTTTCTCTGTCTGTCATGTTTATTTTTTGTTTTTGAAGTTTATTTTTTCAACTTCTCGAAAGTAAAAAAAACTTTCGAGAAGTTCGGCACAAAAGCTATCATTCGTAACTTTACGTTCTGACGGAATGAAATAACACAAAAAAACGTTCCGATGTTACAAATACTTATAAAAAATATGGAAAATGTTAAAAAAATAGCCATTGGTGGCGACCATGCTGGGTTTGAATACAAAACGGCACTCATTAAAGTTTTGTCAGCAGAAGGCTATCAAGTAGAAGATTTTGGACCGTTTAGTGATGCATCTTGCGATTACGCCGATTTTGCCCATCCAGTAGCCTCAGCTGTTGAATATCAAAATTTTACCTACGGAATTTTACTCTGTGGAAGTGCCAATGGCGTAGCAATTACCGCCAATAAACACCAAGGTATTCGGGCAGGACTGGCTTGGAACGTAGAAGTGGCTTCCTTGATTCGTCAGCATAATGATGCCAATGTACTTTGTATTCCCGCCCGTTTCACCACTTTGGAGGAAGCTATCGAAATCATGAATGTTTTCCTTACCACCGAATTTGAAGGTGGCAGACATCAGTTGAGAATTGATAAAATACCGTGCTAAGATATTTTCGATTTTCGATTTCGGATTTATGAGTTAGAAAATCTGCAATCCGAAATCGAAAATCCGAAATCCTTTCATCCCCTAAGAATCTTCTTAATATTTATCAAAAACATCACCACGCCCACGCCTGAAAGTAGGAAATAGTACATGGCTAAAACCCATAAATCTTCGTTGTTAATTAATTCTAACAGCTTGAATAACAGGTAAGTAAAAGTAATATAACCGTAAATTACACCCAGCAATAGGAAAATGTAGGATTGCGTTTTGCGGGCATATTGGTACAAGCCAAAGCACAAGGCAAGGGCAATGAATGTATAAACATACCAATGCGTATGGCTGAACATTCCAATCATGGTGGCGATTAAAGTCAGGTTGCTGCCCAATAAAAGGTAGGTGAAGGAGAAATGTTTTTTGAGATTTTTATATTCTGAAACCAAACCTGCCGCCGACAAAACCAAGCCCAATGCAATGGCAGTGAGTAAGAAATTTGGAGCCGAGAAATCATTTTGCGACAGCACCGAAAGTGGCGCAATTGACACTCCCACCCACGAAGCCAAAGCCGTTAAGCCCATAGAAAGCACACCCCGATGGTCGAAAAAATAGGCGGCGGGAATGAAGACGATGGCGGGCAAAATAGTTACCAAACCGTATTTGTTGCCAAATAAATTATACTGAAATTGTAAGTAGCCCTCCAAAATTAAAAACATCATACAACCCAACAAAAGGGCGAAATCAGCGAATGGGTGTGGGGTTTTGACCTCCTCCCACGTGAAAGGCGAACGTTTGAGGTACGCAAAGCCAAAGCAACC
>JANPGQ010000586.1:0-4824 GCA_031423975.1 Cytophagales bacterium
CGAATGATGGCTTTGATTGGCGTTAGAAAGTAGTAAAATCTTTAAATAATTAAATAAAATTGTATGATTTAAAGAATCTGTATTGGAATAATTATATTTTTACTCATCATTAAATATATCTTTCGTAACTTTACGTCGTAATAAAAATCAATAGAGAAGGCTTAAGTTTTTAAGCCAATTTATTATTTATAATTCGGAAATAATCGGTTAGCACAATACGTGCGATACGCCTTTGGACGCATCAAACACGAACCCGAATTTCATTTAAACGTAAAGTAATATGTATCAAAATTTGTTATTGGCGGAGTTAATTGTGGAGAAGACACAATACCGCACGAAAAACATGGAATCGTCTGAAAATCAGGATTCAAAAAGTTGGTTAGAGCGTTTTTTCGAGTTTCTAACGCCCAACGAACATTACATTGCGACAAAATAAGCAATTCATATTTTTAAACGAAGCCCTGTCATTTTTTGATGGGGCTTTTTTTGTTTTTAAAAACTTTCCCCACATTTTTTTCGTATTTTTGAAAGCCTCCTGACATTAATGGTATAGATTTTTCAACACCTTTGTCATAAACTTTGAAAACGGAAAATTGATTAGGGCGATTTCCGTAATTTTCTTCATAAATTGTAGAAAAGCCACATTATTCTCAATTCTAAAAATATGCAAAAAATCATTCACAAACATCCCCTCGCCATTCGTTGGTTTCATTGGATTAATTTTCCGATACTTTTCCTGATGATTTGGTCGGGAATGTTGATTTATTGGGCAAATGGCATTTATAAAATCCAAGTGGGCGATACGCTACTTTTTAAGTTTTTCCCCAAAGGATTTTATACATTTTTAGGACTTTCAGGACAGTTGGCAAAAGGCATGGCTTGGCATTTTGCTACGATGTGGCTATTCACAATTAATGGCATTTTATACTTTCTATACACCATGATTTCGGGTGAATGGAAGTTGATATTTCCCACAAAAAACTCCTTTAAAGAGGCTTGGAAAGTAGTTTTACATGATTTAGGAATCAGAAAAATTGCTCCACCCCAAGAGAAATATAATGCTGCCCAACGAATAGCTTATACAATGGTGATGGTCATGGGTTTTGGGTCAATCATCACGGGTTGGGCAATTTTTAGACCCGTGCAATTATCATGGCTCACCACACTTTTGGGAGGTTATAAATTAGCCAGAGTAGAACATTTTACCCTCACGATGGGCTTTGTATTATTTTTCGTAATTCATATTCTTCAAGTAATAAAAGCAGGTTGGCAAAATTTTCAAAGCATGATAACTGGATTCGAGGTTGGTGATTAGTTATTTTTTAATGGTTATTGGGGAAAAATATCATTCCCCATTCTCTAAACTTATTATCCAACTCCTTAAAATAAAAAAATGAAAGAAGAACTCACAAGCGAACAACAAATTCGTAGAAGAACCATCAAAGCCTTTGTGGGTTTTGGCGTAGCGAGCCTTGTTCCCGTGGCAGCATGGAAGTGGATAAATGCAAGTCCGTATTTGAACAATACGCTCGCACCTTTACGTAAAACGTTAGAATTTAATGAAAAACTTACGGCTAAATTATTGTCTAACAGCCATTTAGCTCCTACCTTTCCAAAAGCCGAAGCCGAGCCAAGAGTGAGAATAAACGGCAGAGAAGGCTTGGGCGGAGAAATTTTGGAAGACTATAAAGTACAAGTAGAATCGGGCGAAAAGAAATTTAAAGTTTCGCTGGATGATATAAAAGCCTTGCCCAAACAAGAAATAATCTTTGAATTTAAGTGTATTGAAGGTTGGTCGCAGATACAACATTGGGCTGGTGTACGCTTTGTAGATTTCATGAATCACTACCAAATCGGACAAAAAGATGCCGAGAATCTATTCAATTACGTAGGCATGGAAACGCCAGACGGCAAATATTACGTAGGCATAGACACACCCAGTGCCGTACATCCGCAGACGATTTTGGCTTATGAAATGAACGGAAAGCCCCTCGAAGCCCTTCATGGCTCACCATTACGCCTCATTATTCCTGTAAAATACGGCTATAAAAGTTTGAAGAAAATTGGGGTAATAAAATTTTCAGATACTCGCCCCAAGGATTATTGGGCATTGTTTGGTTATGATTATTTTGCGGGAATGTAGAAATTTTCATACAGAAGCCTTCGGTAAACTGCTCATTTAAACTTTCGATTTGGTATAAGAATCTCTTTACAATGAATCATAAAATCTTATAGTTTCAATAAAATCACCTTCCGCTTTAAATTTAAATTCTTTATTATTGACAAAACCTTCAACAGCGGCAAGTTTAGCCGAAGGAAAAGCTTTAAAAAATGCTTTTTTATTAGGAAAAAACTTGGTCATGGTTTCGTTTTCAAAAATATAATAGTAAACATCAGTCACGAATTTATCACCTTGCTTGACATCATCAAAACCTCTAACTTCTCGCAAATATGTTGATGTATTTTTGAGTAACTTGACTTTGCCATTATAAAGCACTTGAAAATAGGAGTTTTTACTAAGTTTATCCACGGCTGGATAGCCCAAAAAATAGGTTGCCTCGCCAATTTTGAAGCCTTTTACATCATCAGGAGAGATTGTCTTAATTACTCCAGATTCATTCATTTCTAATTGAGCAGAGTAAGTATTGAATCTCAAATTATAGCCCCCAAACCATTTACTATTTGTACCAGTAGACAATACAGAACCCTCACGGAATCCTTCCGAAGGTATATATGGACTACCTTCCAGCACATTATAAGTGTTGGAGGGCATATTGTTAAAACGAATCATACTGGTAGAACCCGCAGCATTCTGGTCAATAGTCGGTTGAGCCATACTTTTGAAAATTGTGTTTGCTAAAAAGAATGCTAAAAGGATTGCTTTTTTCATTTTATGGATGAGTGATTGTAGAACAAATATAATCAAAACGCTTACTATGGGAAGGTTTTCCTTATAATTTTTCCATTCCAAATATTTTCCAAAATAAAAAAATAAAATAGTATGCTTGCATAACATTTTAAAAAAATACTATCTTTACACCTATAATTATCTTCTTTAAAAACGTCAAAGGCTGAATGCCAAAAGCTACCAGCCGAAAGCCAAAAACAACAATGAACCGTTCAATTAGAAAAGTTGCCGTATTAGGTTCGGGTATTATGGGTAGCCGTATTGCCTGTCATTTTGCGAATATCGGCATTGAGGTCTTACTTTTGGACATTGTGCCGAAAGAACCCAATGATGCTGAAAAAGCCAAAGGTCTCACCACCGAAAGCCCTTTTGTGAGGAATCGCATCGTGAATGAAGCCTTCCAAAACACCCTCAAAGCCAATCCTGCGGCTTTGTACTCTCCTACCTTTGCCAACCGAATCAAATTAGGGAATTTCGATGATAACCTTGCCGAAATCAAAAATTACGATTGGGTTTTGGAGGTAATTGTGGAGAATCTCGCCATCAAAAAATCGCTTTACGAAAAGGTTGATGCCTTACGGAAAGTGGGAACTTTGGTTACATCCAACACCTCTGGAATTCCCATTCATTTAATGGCAGAAGGGCGTTCTGAAGACTTTCAGAAGCATTTTTGCGGAACACACTTCTTCAATCCTCCTCGTTATTTGAAGTTGTTTGAGGTAATTCCTAATCCCAAAACTGACCCCGCAGTCATTGATTTCTTGATGCACTACGGCGATAGATTTCTCGGTAAAACTACCGTTTTGTGTAAAGACACGCCTGCGTTTATTGCCAACCGTGTGGGTATTTATTCAATGATGAAAACCATGAAAGTGGTGGAAGAATTGGGACTTACTGTTGAGGAAGTGGACAAATTGACCTCCGTAGTGGTGGGTCGTCCGAAATCTGGAACATTCCGTTTGTCAGACGTAGTGGGCTTGGATACCACCATCAATGTATCAAATAATCTTTATGCAGGTTTGACCGAAGACGAATCGAGAGATACTTTTATTTTGCCTGACATGATGAAAAAATTGCAGGAAAATAAATGGTTGGGCGACAAAACAGGTCAAGGTTTTTACAAGAAAATTAAAGGCGAAGGTGGCAAATCTGAAATTTTAGCATTGAACCTCAAAACTTTTGAATACGAGCCTTCGCAAAAAGTAAAATTTGATGTTTTTGAGAAAACTAAATCATTGGCTTTGAAAGACCGTTTTGCGGTACTTTTGGCGGATAAAACCAAAGCAGGAGAATTTTACAGAAAGACTATTTTAGACGGTTTCAGATACGTAACTAACAGAATTCCAGAGATTTCAGACGAACTATACCGCATTGATGCTGCCATTTGTGCGGGTTTTGGATGGGAAATGGGCTTGTTTGAAACGTGGGATGCTTTGGGCGTAGAAAAAGGACTGGAAATGATGGCTACTGAAGGCATGAAACCTGCCGAATGGGTCAATGAAATGTTGGCATCGGGGGCAAAATCTTTCTACAAAAAAGAAAATGGCAAGCGTCTGTATTACGATATTCCTACAAAAAGCTATAAGGTAATTCCTGGCACAGAATCATTTATTATTCTCGAAAATCTATCGGATAATGTGGTTTGGAAGAATGCTGAAAGTTCGGTTTACGACTTAGGAGACGGTATTTTGGGCTTAGAGTTCCGTTCAAAAATGAATACTTTCGGAGCTGGAGTTATTGAAGGAATCCAGAAAGGTATTTCATTAGCAGAGAAGGATTTTAGAGGTTTAGTCATCGGAAATGATAGCACAGAAGCGTTTTCGGCAGGAGCAAATTTGGCGATGTTATTTATGTTTGCCATTGAGCAGGAATATGACGAAATCAACATGATGATTGCTCAGTTTCAAAACACGATG
>JANPGQ010000587.1:0-5069 GCA_031423975.1 Cytophagales bacterium
CAATGCTACTTGGTGTGATAAAGACACTGTAATGTTACACGCTTGTTTTCAATTACTTACCGATTTCATTGAACAGGAAAACCCTTTCGAAACTACTGATTGGGAACATACAGAAGAAAAGAAAACAATTAAAAAAGAAATTGATTTTCTGTATAACTGGTGGAAAGAACTTCTTATCAAAAAAGAAAAAAATGAATGGAATTCAATGAATAATAAAATTCAATACGAAGAAGAAAATGAGATGTTAATTCGATTGATAAAAATTAGAGGGCATCTTTGGGATTAAACAACAAAAGGCAACGAATCTCGCTGCCTTTTGTCATATATCAACCTAAATCTCTAATCATAATTCAAAACAGGAGCCAACCAATTCTCGGTCAATTCCAAGCTCATGCCTTTACGGGCGGCGTATTCTATCACTTGGTCTTTGGCAATTTTTCCGATGGGGAAATATTTACTTTCTGGGTGTGAGAAATACCAACCACTTACTGAACTGGCAGGGTACATCGCAAAACTTTCAGTTAATTGAATGCCTAATTTTTCTTCGGCTTGCAATAATTCAAAAAGTGCCTTTTTCTCGGTATGGTCTGGACACGCTGGATAACCTGGTGCGGGGCGAATTCCTTGATATTTTTCAGAAATTAATTCTTCAGGAGTTGCATTTTCATCAGTCGCATATCCCCAAAATTCCTTACGGGTACGCTCGTGCATCAATTCTGCAAAGGCTTCTGCCAAACGGTCGGCAAGGGCTTTTACCATAATTGAGTTATAATCGTCATGGTCTTTTTCGTATTTCTCCACCAAGGTTTCTATGCCAATTCCTGCCGTTACGGCAAATGCTCCTATATAATCCGTTTCGGTAGTCAGAGGTGCAATGAAATCACTTAGACAATAATTAGAAACATTGGCTGCCTTTTGCCCTTGCTGACGTAAATGATGAAGTACCGTTTTTGAAATGTCATTTTCAACGTGCAAATCTTGCTTGACTTCATCCACGATATTCAAAACTTTGTAATTCGTGTGAGTATGTGAGCCGTGTTTGTCGCAAGAAACTTCTACATCTTTGGCCTCAAAATTATGCAAAACAATGTCGTCATTTACGGCATTGGCAGGATAAAAACCAACTACTGCACGAGCCGTAAGTAGCTTATTGTCAATAATTTCCTTTAATAAAACCTGTGCATCATCAAATAATTTTTTCGCTTCGGCTCCCACGATTTCGTTTTCAAAAATCTTTGGATATTTACCCGATAATTGCCAAGTTGAGAAGAACGGAGTCCAGTCAATATATCTGGCAATTTCCGTCAAGTCATAATTCATGAAATATTTATTGCCTAAAAATTGCGGTTTGGTTGCTTTGAAATCTGACCAATCAATTTTGGCTTTATTTTCACGTGCTTTGGCAATTGGAGCGTAATTTTTATCTTTTTGTCGACTGGCGTGGTCGATTCTCAATTGAGCATAAGATTCTTTTATTTCGGTAAAAATTTCTTTTTGAGTTTGCTCATTTTGCATCAAACGTCCCGCCACGGGTACACTTTTGGAGGCATCTAATACGTGAATAACGGGTCCAGAATAATGGGGGTCAATTTTTACAGCGGTGTGAATACGTGAAGTTGTTGCCCCACCAATCAACAATGGAATGGTAAATCCTTGACGTTCCATTTCTTTGGCAACACCCACCATTTCGTCCAATGAAGGCGTAATCAAACCCGAAAGTCCAATAATATCAACATTGTGTTCACGGGCAGCAGCTAAGATTTTTTCGGTTTGAACCATTACGCCCAAGTCGATAATTTCGTAATTATTACAGCCCAAAACCACGCCAACGATGTTTTTACCAATGTCGTGAACGTCCCCTTTAACTGTTGCCAACAAAATTTTGCCAGCACTTGACGATACTTCAGCTTCACCTTCAACTCTATTTTTTTCTTTTTCAGCTTCGATGTATGGCAACAGATACGCAACGGCTTTCTTCATTACCCTTGCTGATTTTACCACCTGTGGCAAAAACATTTTTCCTTCTCCAAACAAATCTCCCACTACGTTCATGCCATCCATCAAAGGTCCTTCAATAACGTGGAGCGGTTTGTCAACCAATTGGCGAGCTTCTTCGGTATCTTCATCAATAAATTCAGTAAGTCCTTTAATCAGAGCGTGTTCCAAACGTTTTCCAACGGGCTGATTCCTCCACGCATTATCTACTATGATTTCTTTTCCTTTTGATTTTACTGTTTCGGCAAAGGTTACTAAACGCTCTGTGGCATCTTCTCGGCGGTTCAACAATACGTCTTCACAAAGCTCCAACATATCGGCTGGAATGTCTGAATACACTCCTAATTGAGCAGCATTTACGATACCCATATCCATCCCCGCTTTGATGGCGTGGTACAAAAACACGGTGTGCATTGCCTCACGCACGGGTTCATTTCCACGGAAAGAGAACGAAATATTAGAAACTCCACCCGATACTTTGGCATAAGGAAGATTCTCTTTTATCCAACGGGTAGCGTTAATAAAATCGACTGCATAATTGTTATGTTCCTCTAAACCAGTGGCTACCGTAAGAATGTTGGGGTCAAAAATGATGTCTTCGGGTTGGAATTTTACTTCATCCACCAAAATATCATAAGCTCTCTTACAAATCTCAATACGTCTTTCATAAGAATCCGCCTGACCATCTTCATCAAACGCCATCACCACCGTAGCTGCTCCATAACGCTTCACTTTTTCGGCATTTTCTTTGAATTTCTCAACGCCTTCTTTCAAAGAAATTGAGTTTACGATTGACTTTCCTTGCACGCATTTCAAACCCGCCTCAATTACTTCCCATTTCGACGAATCGACCATGATTGGCAATTTGGCAATGTCTGGTTCAGCCATCAACAAGTTCAAGAATGTTCTCATGGCTTCTACCCCATCAATCATTCCTTCGTCCAAATTTACGTCAATCACCATCGCCCCGCCATCCACTTGTTCACGAGCCACGGCAATGGCTTCTTCATATTTATTTTCACGAATCAAACGAGCAAATTTCTTTGAACCCGTAACATTACAACGTTCACCAATATTGACGTAAGTAATGTCTTTCGTGATGTTAAGTGGCTCTAAACCAGACAGTTTCTGGATGTGCTCAAATTCTGGAATAACTCTTGGTTTATGTTTTGCGGCTACTTTCGCAATTTCAGCAATGTGGGCTGGCGTAGTTCCGCAACAACCACCGATGATATTCAAGAAGCTATTTTCTAAGAAATCATCAATAATTTCCGCCATTTCCGAAGGAGATTGGTCGTATTCACCCATCTCGTTTGGCAAACCTGCATTGGGGTGAGCGGAAGTCAAAAACTTAGACTTTGTCGCCAATGTTTGCACATAAGGACGCATTAAATCTGCTCCCAAAGCACAGTTTAAGCCTACTGACAATAAATCTAAATGCGAAATAGAAGTTAAGAAGGCTTCTGTTGTTTGTCCAGAAAGAGTACGTCCTGAAGCATCGGTAATCGTTCCCGAAACCATTATTGGAATCTTAGAATCAATTGCTTTCAGATTATCAGAAACGTTATTTTTTCTTTCAATGGCATGGCTCAACAAAGGTTTTAGCGTACCATTTTTTCTATCAGTTTGGTATAAATCAATGGCAAAAAGTGCTGCTTTTGCGTTTAATGTATCAAAAATGGTTTCTACTAAAAGCAAATCCGCTCCACCATCCACTAAACCTTGAATTTGCTCGTAATAGGCATCAACCAATTCATCAAAAGTTACGGCACGATAACCAGGGTCATTTACATCGGGTGATAACGATAAAGTCCTATTGGTTGGTCCGATTGAACCCGTAACGTAACGAGGTTTTGAAGGGTCTTTTGCCGTAAATTCATCCGCTACTTCACGGGCAATTTTTGCCGATTCGTAGTTGAGTTGATACACATAATCTTCCATGTGATAATCCGCCATAGCGATGGAAGTACCTGAGAATGTGTTAGTTTCAGCAATATCTGCCCCAGCTTCAAAATATTTTGCGTGGATTTCCTTGATAACATCAGGGCGAGTTATCGAAAGCATATCATTATTACCTTTTACCTCATGCGGAAAATCTTTGAAAGCCTCCCCACGATAATCAGCATCGGATAATTTATATTCTTGAATCAATGAACCCATCGCCCCGTCAAGGACAAGAATTCGGTCTTTTAGGACTTCTCTTATGTTTGGTTTATTCATTTTTTGGGTAGGCTCAATTGGCAAAGTTCCAAAGGCTCAAAATATTAGTGTCGTATTATTTCAATTATTTCAATCTCAATCATTATCTTCTTCCACCATTCCTTCAAAAATAACGGCTAAATCTATTTTCATTTCAGGAAAAATATGAGAATACATTATTTCATCATCAGTCATGGGGCGGTGTCCTATGTATTTCCCTTCATCGTTCAATGTATAAATAAAAACGCAACAGTCTTGGGGTTCAACTAACCAATATTCACGCACACCACTGGCTTCATAAACTTGAAACTTTTGTTTCATTTCTTTCTTAGAATTACCAGGCGAAAGAATCTCAATAACTAAGTCTGGTGAGCCTAAACAGCCTCTTTTATCTAATTTGGATTCATCACAAATCACACAAATATCAGGTTGAACAACGGTTTGAATATCCTTATTTGTCTTTTTATCTTTAACTGTCAGACGTACATCAAAGGGAGCAAAAAAAACTTCACAAGGCTTATTTTTGAATGAAGTGTACAATTGAGAAGCCATTCGTGAAGCAATTCTTTGGTGCTTCATTGCTGGGGCAGGAGACATTTTGAATATCTTTCCCATAATGAGTTCTATCCTTTCTTTGAAATTCCAAGTCAAATAATCAGCGTAAGTGTAAGTTGCATTAAGGTCTATTTGCGAAATATCGGTTGTCATGATTTCATTTTCTTAGTATAGTACAAATTTAGTACAAAAATCTTCTTACTGATAACTTCTTGTTATTCATTCAATAAAATCTGCTACAAATTTATCGGTTTTGGATAAATAATTTACTTTATTTCAAATAATTAGATATATTTACTTTTATTATTAAAATTTACAGA